>NZ_JBWGQH010000026.1:0-67109 GCF_056331925.1 Chloroflexus sp. | reverse complement strand
ATGACAAAAGAGGGGTATCGGGCCGTGGGATAGCGAGCGCCGCGCGTCATCCTCCCCGTGTCATGTCGAGCGAAGCGAGACATCTTTAGAGCCGGTCACGGTAAGCGAAGCGCGTCGGATGGCAAGATTTCTCGCTGCGCGCGAAATGACAAAAGGGGGGCATCGGAGTGAGCCGGATTGGTAGATTCCTCGCTACGCGCGAAATGACAAAGCGCAGCGCAACAAGGGCAAGTAAGAGAGACACGCTTCGGACGTGTTTGTGTTGCTAAGGCAACAATGGCACATTTCATCTCATGTCATGTATGGTGGCAGAACTAACACTGCGTTGGCAGCCTGCGCTGCGTTGGTGCTTTCCCCGTCCCAGTACGTGTCCAAACCTGAGAATTAGTGGCTGTACACAGTAGCCATAATATTGTACAATAGCTAAGAAGAAATTATCTATCGGTAACGATGCCGGTCAATGCAACGCCGCTCACCCAGTAGGGTCGGGCGGCGTGCGGTTTAGGAGGAGATCTATGCATACCAATCTTGTTTGCCCTCGCTGCCATCAGTCGTTGAACCCTGAGGGGGTCTATCTCCGTTGTGCTCAGCACGGTCTCTTTTTTCGCTATGGTCCCCATCGGCTACTAACCGCACCAACACCGGCAGTCAACGACGATAACCTTATGCCGTGGCAGACTCTTACGGACGAAACACCGGTGCTGCTCGAGCTACCAACCACCACCACCACCGCTGCGCCCAAATGAACCACCGCCACCGCCGCGGCCAAACGAACCACCGCCACCGCCGCGGCTACTCCACCCGCTCCTCGACGACGATGAACGGCTCGACGAGCCGCTCCAGCTCCGGCTGTATCCCCAGCCACCGGTTGTGCGAATGATCGTTGTGGCGACGCTATCGGTTGCCTGCCACGATGGTTGCAGTGGCTGCAAGGCAATCAATAACTCGGCTGCTTCGCCGGCTATCGCCTGTGCCTTCACCAGCGCAGCATGGAGTGCATCTTCGCCGTTAATCGGCAACCTGATTTGATTGAACTGCTGCCGTAAGGCGGTGTATTTATCTGCGACCGCCATCACTGAGGCGCGGGAAGCAGTTGCCTTCAATCGTTCGATCTGGTCGAGGCGTTGGCGTGCCTCTTGCAATGTCCGATTAAGAGCCGTTCGTAACTCTTCAAGCCGTTGCACATCGGTGTAGGCAGCGTGATATGCCATCTTAGCCGCCTCGGCGAGTGCTTGATAGCGCTGGATTACGTCTGTCAATGCCTGCCGGCGGGCAGCATCTTCATACGATTCGGCGCGGCGGAGCAGGGTAAACGCCGCTTCAACCTGTTGTCGGACTTGCTTTATCTGCTGGCGGGTGGCCGGTGTCAGATCAGCATCATGAACGGTGGCATAATTCACCAATTTCTGCACCTCAGCCGTGGCTAATTGTTGCACCTGCTGCACCCGCTCTCGCAAGCGTGCCGTCTGTTCAGCTTCATCAAGGGCATTGGTCAACGCTTGATCGGCCAATTGGTTGGCCTCACGGGCGGCCCACGCCAACTGCAACCAATCCGGTTTTTCTTTCTGCATCTCGGCCTGTGCAGTTTGTAACAGAGCAGCAGCTCGTGCCAAGAGTTCATCGGCTTGCGGACTGACATCAGCGTCATGTGCCGCGACAAATGTGCGACCTGCTTGCAGCGAGCGCTCAGCTTCGGCGATCAGATCGCGGGCAATCTTTCGCGCCTCTTCCAGCGCACGCAGACGGTCGGTAATCGCCGTGATCAGACGTTCTACGTGGGTAAGCTCCTGTTCGGCAGCATCGAGGTATGAACGGGCTTCCAAGAACGCTTGCGCTTCCATGGTATTGGCCGCCTTTGCTTGCTCCCAGTGCTCGAAGGCCCGTTCGGCTGCGGCTTCGGCTTCGCTACCGTTGCCACGAATATCCGACCACGTACTTTCGGCAAACTCATCGACGAGATCAAACGCTTCGCGTCCGGCAGCAATGAGTTCGCTGATTTGCGGCCCACGTTCGGCCAATGCCGCAATGCGTCGTTCATTCTCGGCGCGGATGGCCGGTAAATCGAAGCCCTCTTGGCGCGCGCGGTTGAACGCAGTTTCTGCTTCATGAATGATCGTCGCTGCTGCCTTAAGGTCGCCCTGTTGCAATGCTACGGCCAAGCGATCAAGGGCTGCACGAGCCGTGTCAAGCGCTGCATGGCAGGCGTCCATGCGATACCCTTCACTCGCCAACTGCTCGGCAGTACGCCGACCTTGAGCAATTGCGGTACGAGTGGTTGAATACCGTTCAAGAATCTCGGTAAGTTGCTGAGTAATCGCCGACGCCGCTTGTGCCGCAGTCATTGCAGCATGAGCTTCGCGCTGTTCCAAAGCAGCTTCCGCCTGTGTCAAGACTCGTTGAATCGGAGCCAACACAGCGGCATGATCGGATAGCTCATTACCAAACTGCGGCAAACGCTTAGCGACGTCGGTCAGAAGTTTTTTTGCGCGGTTCACATCCTCTTGCGCCTGTTGCATCAGCGCATCAAGGTCGGCTCGACGTTGTTCGATGGCCCTCAAGCGTTCGTTAACGGCGGTTACTTTCTCCTGTAATTGTTCATACGCCAACGCTGCTGTATCAAGGTCGGCCAACGACGGTTTAGCTTCACGGTTGAGCTGTTCACCGATCTCATCAAACGCAACTTTCAGCTCGTTAAACAGACGCTGCGCCGATTCCTGCATCTGCGCAAGCTCGGCTACAGCATCGGAGGGGTACGAAATGCGATCAAACTTCGCCTTCTCGGTAGCATTTGCAAACCGCTGACCGAGTTGGACAATCAGAGTGCCTATCTGCTCACGCGCACGCTGCAATCGTTGCTCAGCAGCCAGTCGAGTCTTCCGGCGACGGTACACGGTGTACACACCAGCCCCCGCAGCCACAGTACCGATGAGGCCTAATGCACCGAAGACGACCGGTATTGGATCGGCTACAATCGTAACTCCACCACCAGGGCGCGGCGGATTGACAATCGCAGATTCAATTGCAGTGAGCACATCGGTAATAGCGCGGGTAAAGTTGCCGGCGGCAAGGCCAGGGTTCAGGTGGTTCAAGCGGATCGTCTCGTAGTTATCATTCACCGCCAGCGCTGCATTCCATTCGTCACCGAAGAAAATCGCACTGTAGCGATCGTTCACTGCGACGTAGATAGCAATCAGATTCGAGCGCACAGAACCATCACTGCGTCCGAGGCCATCAGCAATCAAGCGACGCTCAAAATCGGTTTCGTTACCGCGATCAACGACGTAGACGGCGACTTGCGCCCCACGTCGCAGCAACGGTTCGGCTGCCGCCTGCACTGCCGAGTCGTTGAGTCGGTTGCCGGGATCGATTAGTACGAGCCGGCCCTGTGCCCACACGGATGTGATAAACATAAGACCGAGCAACCAACCGAATAACCAATGGTGTATCAGCCGCATGAACTTTCTCCTTTTGCCGTAGTGAGAGGACGTTAGCTAGAGCGATATATACAGTACGTCCAAACGAGCTACGACGTTGCATGCCGGTTGGGGCTACGGACGCAGCGTAGTATTGCCAGGTGCAGGCAAATCACGGGCATCTGGCGGTGGCGTAATCGTAATATTGCCGTTGATCTCACTCAGTTCAACATCAAGGGCGAAAGAGAAAGGTTGGGCTTGCCCCTGTGGATCGGTTGTCGTCCCACGAAACGTGATCGACAACTGGCGCAAATACCCATCTTCGCACACCCAGATGGTAGTGGCCGCATCGGTAACGGTACCTTCCGGCAACTGAGTTTGTAACCCAACTGCACCCAGGCTGGCAAAAAGCGCAGTTGTCGCATCACGGTCGCCGAGATACGCCTGGCACGGTACGCCATCACGTTCGGCAACCTCACCGATAGTAAAACGGCTGAAATCGGCTCCCGCATTGCCGACTGCCGACAATGTCGTGTCGACTTGAACCGGTGGTGTGGCGATAACACTCTGCTCGGCGGTTAGTCGATACCACACATCGTCGGGCGCGCCGAGGAACGTCAACGGCCCACGCACATAGCTCACACCACGCACCGTGATTGCCTGCAAACCACGCGTAACATCAGCACCGAGGAATGCAGCCAGAAAACCGCGTAAGGTAAAGGATACATCAGCACCGGCAAAACGAGCATCGAGCGCGAGCAGTTCCGTGTTCGTGCTTCCCAGGTTAAACCCACCGACCAGCCCACTGCCGTTGATCGTTAACTGCATGCGGTAGGTGTCAATGGCTGCCGTTTGCCGGATCGCTGCCGGAATCGCACTACCCGCCGGTGCTACCGCCGAAGTTGGGGTTGGCAGCGGGGTCGGGGTTGGCAGCGGGGTCGGGGTTATCGAGGGTGGCGGAGTGGTCGGGGTAAGCGTCGGGGTTGGTGTCGGGGTTGGCGAGGGAGTACACGCCACCAACAGTATCGAGATGAGGATGAGACCAACATATCTCACGAACGATCTTCCTTTCGTTCAGCCACATTGCCGGTACGACAATGCCGGAATGACTTGTACGGTGATTATAGCAGCGAGATAGCAAGGATGCTATCTCACGTAAAGACTAGCCGACAACGAGTGGAAGCGGTATCATGCATGAAGAAAATGCTACCCTTCACGCTGTTGCATTCACTGCACAATCGCAGTATGATATGTCAAACGTGGATGCATACAGGAGGCGAGCGATGGACTTCTGGATTATGGTCGGCATTGTCATCTTTGTCTTTATCGGACAAGCTATCTTATGGTCGTGGGTGATCATCCAGCGGAACAAAGTTGCACCTGACGTCAAGATTTTCAACTGGCGCGAATTGTCACAGGCCTTTGATCGCTGGCTGGCTGAACGACAGCGTCGGCGCCAAAATCGTTCGTACCGATGAACGGATCGCAGCAGTCAACAGCGCAAAGGCGCAATTCCAACATGCGCCTTTGCGGTTATCTACCGTACTGACATTATTTCGTGATCGGCTCACGATGCAAAGCCGACGCCAGATCGGCAGCCGTCGCAACACTGGCAAGGTCAATACCGAGTGCAACCATCGTCTGCGCCACCTCTGGGCGCACCCCCACCAGTGTCACCCGCGCACCGAGGAGATTTGCTGCTTGAACTAAGCGGATCAGACCACCGGCCACCGTTGTATCGACAAACGGCATTCCGGTGATGTCAAGGACGAGATGGCGGGCATGCATCTGATCAATTGCCTGCAACGCCGTCGCTTGCGCTAACGCGATCCGACTCTCATCGAGTTCGCCAACCAACGGCATAACTAAGGTTTCACTACTCACCGGTAACACCGGCATACTCAGGCCACGGATCAACTCACGTTGACGTTCGTTTTCAGAGAGCAGGCGAGCTTGTTCGGCCATTTGATGTTCAACTTCGGCCAAGGCTCGCTCGAGATCGGCGGTACGCTGCGCTACCCGCTCTTGCAAACTGGCTCGTTCGCGTTGCAGGTCCTCATTCACAAGCCGCAATTGGTTGATCACACCGAACAAGCGTTCGTGAAACAACCACAGTTGTAACAAGAGGATAGCATTGATACTGAGTACACCGACAACTTGGAACGGCTTTGTCAGAACATCCGGGATAGGGGGTAACAGACGGATTTGGGTACCCAGTAACATGGTAACAATAACGGCAATCCACGCAATGATCAGTAACCGTCTGAGCATTACCCCGCTGAGAAACGGCAACATTGACACAACCGCGATAATCGGAGCAAAGGCCATCAAATTCGCCAAACTTGGTACAACGATAGCTCCGATTAATCCGTAACCGATCATCGCAACAAACGCCGTTGTGAGTGCAACCCGTACCTGCCCACTGCGCGTCTGTGCCCAAGCCTGCAACAGACCTACGACTAACACCCAATCGAGGATCATGAGAGCGATCAAGGTTGATGTTTGCCAGATCAGAGCGGTTACAGTGGCGACAATAGCGACTGCACCCACGATGCCGACAACCCACAGGAAAAAGCGCTGGAGTTGACGCACTTGAGCAACTGACAGGGTCGCGAAAGAAGATTCGTGCATGGCAGCCTCGCCGTGTCACTACCTGATACAGAACAATCGTACCATACGGTACGAACGAGGAACGAATGGCGATTTGTCATTAATCCATTGTGATGCCGCCATCAACATCGAGCGTTTCACCGGTGACGAACGCAGCTTCCGCCGAAGCCAAAAAGACGACGGCTGCCGCCACTTCAGTCGGGTGAGCAAATCGTCCAAGCGGAATAAGCATTTGAGCGCGTGTGCGTTGTTCTGCCGTCATTGCCATGAGCAGAGGTGTCTCCACGGGACCAGGACAGATCGCATTGGCGGTAATACCGTAAGGGGCAAGTTCGCGAGCCAGGGCTTTCGTCAACCCAATGGCGCCGGCCTTCGCCGCGCTATATGCAGCATTACCAAGAATGCCACCACCCCGTTTACCGGCGACCGAAGCGATGGTGATCAGGCGACCGTAGCCGGTGGCGATCATGGTCGGCACAACGGCACGACATGTATAGTAAAGTGCGTTGAGATTAACCGCCAACGTTTGTTCCCATTCTGATAGGGTCAATTCGAGAAAAGGTTTTGTGCTCAAAATTGCGGCGTTGTTAACAAGAATATCAATGTGTCCCCACTGTTCGATCACCGTCTCGATGGCTGCTTGTACGTTGGTAGCATCGGCTACATCGACTACAGTGTTCAGCGTGGCCGCACCGAGCGCCTCCGTTGCATCGGTGAGCAACGTTGGATCGCGGTCGAAGAGGGCAACGCGCGCACCGTGGGCAATGAGCGCAGCAGCGATAGCACGGCCAATGCCACGCCCTGCACCGGTCACGATGGCAGTTCGGTTAGAAAGATCGAACATGGAAGATACTGTTTTATCAACTATCAACTAATAATGTAGGCAAGACCATTGTAGCCGAGTTGCCAGAATAGAGCAAGCCTGCTATACTTGGTACACTTGTTCGGATAGGAGCTAATGACCGGTGTTGACCGGTCATTGCGTTGTTAACGGGAGCATTCCCAATGCAGCTACTCTACCTCGATCCGCGCCAATTGGAGATCGATCCGGCCGGAGTGCGCGAGGAGCCGGGTGATGTGGCCGGATTAGCGGCGACAATTGCTGAATATGGGCTGTTGCAGCCGATAGGGGTGACGCCGATCGGGAGCGGGCGCTACCGAGTGGTGTACGGCGGAAGACGACGGGCCGCGGCAATCCAGCTCGGTCTGAGTAAAGTGCCATGCATTGTCCTCGATAACGATGACCCCGACCTACTCTTACGTCAATTGATCGAAAATGTGCAGCGGCAAGACCTCAATGATATCGAGCAGGCACGCGCCTTTGCCCGTCTGCGTGAACATATCGTTGCGACACGCGGCAAACTTCCCGATAGCGAACTCGATGAGGCAGTCGGGCAGGCCGTAGGGCTAGGGGCACGGACGGTGCGTCGGTATTTAGGCCTGCTTGAACTACCTGAAGAGGTGCAGCAGATGATCCGGCGCGGTGAACTGAATGTGACCCAGGCCCAACATCTGCGCCGCATCACTAATCCGAAAACCCAGATTGAATTGGCCCGATTTGCCGTTGAAGAAGGGATGTCGGCGACC
The DNA here is from genome assembly GCF_056331925.1 of Chloroflexus sp. Taxonomy (NCBI): domain Bacteria; kingdom Bacillati; phylum Chloroflexota; class Chloroflexia; order Chloroflexales; family Chloroflexaceae; genus Chloroflexus; species Chloroflexus sp. Next base: position 59,499 of record NZ_JBWGQH010000026.1, on the reverse strand, counting down.
GAACTGAGTCGGCTTACCACGTACTTCGCCGCGAACCCGAACTTGACACTTGAAATCGCGCTACAGGCCCTCGAACAGGGTGCTGAGTTGCGGACAAAGGCGACGCCGGACGTCAGTAGTGGTGGGCCGCTGCACCACACATCGGTGGCGATAGCCGATCTGACGGCGGATGATGAAGAGTGGGAACAAGAGGAAACGAGCGCCGATGAGTACTTGACAGTGGTTGAAGAGACGATTGAAAACCAGCCTAAAAATAAAGCGCGAGTGTTTCGCATTCGCTCACTCGACCAGATGGTCGATGAAAGTGATCGGCTGGCTCGTGCCGTTTTCGATGGCGATCTGGCAAAATGGATCGAACGCGACGAAGGGGCGGTGTTCAAAGTACGTCTGCTCTTGCGTCAGTTTGAAAGCCTGACTCACGCCCTGCGTGATCTTGCTCGTCAGCATAACCTGCCGATCGATGACGAGTAAACTGCCGGCAACGACCGCAGTACTTGCATGCACGACCAATAATCGGCCACAAGTCGCTACCCATCGGTGGAGCAACGGGTGTATAATTTGAGTTATGAAACATGTAACTCAATGGCTCAATCACATCCGCGAACGATTCCGACCGACCGCCAATCCACCAGAGGAACGGCGGATTGGTTTGGCACTGAGCGGTGGCGGTGGCAAAGGTGCAGCCCATATCGGTGTGTTACAAGTGATCGAGGAGTTGGAGATCCCGATTGACCTGATCGTTGGGACGTCGGCAGGTGGCGCAGTTGCCGTGCTCTACGCAGCCGGTTTTGATCTGAACGCGATTCAAGAGGTCTTTCGCCAGAGCGCCCTTCGTCGGATTGCCATTCCTGATCCAACCGGTACCGGCATCATTGGTCAACGCCGACGCGAGGAGATGCTGCGCCGTCTGCTCGGTGATCGTACCTTTGCCGATCTCCGGCTGCCTTGTGCCGTCGTAGCAACCGATTTGGTCAGTGGTGAGTTGGTTGTCCTCCGCGAGGGACCGGTGGTGCCGGCGTTGCTCGCGACAACGGCATTGCCGGCGCTCTTCCCGCCGGTGCCGTATGGCGAGATGCTGCTGGCCGATGGCGGGATTTTGAATAACCTGCCGGTTGATGTTGCCTATGAGATGGGGGCGCAGCGGGTTATCGCGGTTGATTTGCGTGATGCGAACGCCGATTTTTCCCTCCAACCAGAAGAGCACGACAATCTCTTTTCTCGCTTGATGTTCGCTCCTAAGCAGTTCGCTGTCGCTCAACGGGCATTGAGTTTGCTCATGGCAGAGGCGACCGAATTGCGTTTACAACAGTACCCGCCCGATCTGCTGATCCAGCCTGATGTGAGTTCTATTGCGACCCTTGATTTGACGACGCCTGAGAAAGGGTTTGCAATCGGGGTCGAGGCTGCGCGTGAGGTAGCCGGCGAGTTGATCGATCTTCGTCTGTGGCGTAAAGGTATGCAATTGGCTGCTCAACCCAAGCCGGCTCGCCCACCACGTTTCCCTGCTTTGCCTGCCTATCGTCGGCCCGCCGTTTCGATGGTACGCTGAAGTTACGTGCCGACCGGCTGCTGAGGCTACCGCGACCAGAACCATCGTTGCGGTTGCTTTAGCGTCTCGCCAGGCTGACACGTACCCGTGATTCTCCCCCTTGCACGAACTTCAATCTTGCGGTATCGTTTATCAAAACAATATTGGACTGTTCACCTATCCGATTTCCCCGTCGTATTGTGTCGCCGAAGGAGTATGCTGTGACCCACCAACGCACCGTTTTGATCACACTTGGTGTGATGATGAGTTTGTTTATGGCTTCGATGGAATCGACGGTCATTGCAACGGCTATGCCAAGTATTGTGCGTGACCTTGGCGATATTACCAGTTTCAGTTGGGTATTCGCCATCTATATGCTTACTTCGACTACTGCCGGGCCAATATTTGGTCGCTTGTCGGACCTGTTTGGTCGGCGACCGGTCTACCTCACGGCCATTGCTATTTTTAGCCTGGGTTCACTGTGGTGTGGGTTGGCAACCACCATGCCTCAATTGATTATGGCCCGTGCATTCCAAGGATTGGGTGCAGGTGGGTTATTGCCGTTGGCATTCATTATCGTGGGCGACATCTTTACGCTTGAGCAACGGGCGAAGGTCCAGGGTCTCTTTTCGGGAGTATGGGGTGTCAGCTCGGTGATCGGCCCACTGATCGGTGGGTTTCTGGTCGATCAGATTTCGTGGCATTGGGTCTTTTGGATCAATTTACCGCCGGCTGCGATTGTTGCGGCGCTCGTGTGGATGGCATGGCGTGATCCGGTTCGGATGGCCGGTACACGACCACCCATTGACTATGCCGGTGCTGCATTGCTGAGTGTAGGTGTTGTGTCGTTGTTGCTCGGCCTTAATGAACCGTCTTCGCTGCGGGGAATTGCTTTGCTTAGCGCTGCCGCCGCGACGTTAGCACTCTTGGTTATGGTCGAGCTACGGGCGCCGGCCCCCATTCTACCGGTGCGTTTACTACGTGAACGAATGTTTGCCGTTGCGTGTCTACACGGTATCCTGGCCGGTGGTGTGCTGTTCGGTAGTATGAATTATGTTCCACTCTTTGCCCAAAGCGTATTAGGGGCCAGTGCAACCGAAGCCGGCACCACCCTAACGCCAATGATGCTGGGTTGGGTATGTACCAGCATTATCGGTGGTCGGTTGTTATTGCGGTTTAGTTACCGTTCGTTGGTCATAGGGGGAATGATAATCTTCGTCGTTGGCGCACTCATGATGGCTCGTCTGCGTCCTGAGATGAGCCAACTGGAATTGGCAGTGGCACTGGGATTGATGGGCATCGGCATGGGAGCGAGTATTCCCTCGTTCTTGATCGCCGTGCAAAGTACGGTGGCAAGAAGCGTTTTGGGTGCGGCAACGGCAAGCTTACAATTCGCACGCACCATTGGAGGAACGATTGGTGTGGCCGTACTAGGGACGCTGTTGACCAACCGATTAGCTACCGAACTGGCCATACGTGGTCTGCAACCTGATGCCATACCGGTTGATGCCTTGCTCGGCGAAGGAGCAACAACGGTGGTATTGGCCGGCGAGCCGCGCCTGGCACTGGCAGCAGCACTTGCGGCTGTATTTACGGCACCGTTGCTCTTTGCGCTGGCAGCCTTAGCCGTGACCTTTTTTGCTCCGGCACACAGCCCTAATGATCTTCGTCGCAAACGCGAGTATGCCGATGGTATGGCCGCAGCAGCGCAACAAGCGGGCGCCGATTAGCATCGGCAATGTCATACGTTGCACTATTGCGCCTACCGATGCTATACTCCCCACGCAGGCCATCCGGGCCGTATGGGGAGTAGTGTTATGTTTGAATTATCGACGATTTATGCTGCCTTTGAGCGGTATTTCGGCAAACCACCTACCCGAATCGCGCGTGCTCCCGGTCGGGTTAATTTGATCGGCGAGCATACCGACTATAACGATGGTTTCGTGTTTCCAATGGCGCTCGATCGGGCAACCTATGTGGCTGCTCGTCCACGTGATGATCGAATTGTGCGTGTATTTAGCGTTAAATTCCGTGACGAGGATCAATTCGATCTCGATCACATCGTGCGTGATACGCAGCGCCAGTGGGTGAATTACATCCGGGGAGTGGCTAAAGGATTGTTAGCCCGTGATTTGCCCCTGCGTGGGGCCGATCTCTTGATCGATAGTGATGTACCCGCCGGTAGTGGTCTCTCGTCGTCGGCAGCTCTTGAAGTGGCGGTTGGCTATACGTTCCAACTACTCAACCAGATCAACTTGCTCGGTGAGGAACTGGCGTTGCTCGCGCAAGGTGCTGAACATTCATTCGTCGGCGTTAATTGTGGGATTATGGACCAGTTGATCGCTGCCCTGGGCGAGGCCGGTCATGCACTGTTGATCGATTGCCGCGACTTGAGCTATCGTCCGATACCAATTCCCACCGGTGTGCGGGTTGTCGTGTGCGATAGTGGTGTGCGCCACCGTCTGGCCGGTTCTGAATACAATCAGCGGCGGGCCGGTTGCGAGGAGGCGGTCCGCATCCTGCGTCTGGCGTTGGGCAAGATCCAAGCGCTTCGCGATGTCCGTTCGACCGATCTCGCCGAGTACGGTCATCTGCTCCCGCCAGAACTGCTGCCGCTCGTCCGCCATGTTGTGAGCGAGAACGAACGCACGTTGGCCGCCGCCGATGCCCTTGCCGCCGGGGATGTGGTGAAGATGGGACAACTCATGATTGAGTCACACCAAAGTCTGCGCGACGATTATCGCGTCAGTATCGCCGAACTTGACACGCTGGTCGACCTGGCACTGGCTGCACCGGGGTGTTATGGCAGCCGCATGACCGGGGGTGGCTTTGGCGGTAGTACCGTCTCGTTGGTCGAAGCAGAGAAGGTCGATGAGTTCGTCGCGGCGATGATCGCCGGTTATGCCATTCGAACCGGACGTACTCTACAACCGTTGGTCTGTACGGCGGGCGCCGGTGTTTCGTGCGTTTACGCGAGTGAGGAGGAATAGGCGATGGTGGGTAAGCTGTTAACGCCCCTCTCAACGGCAGCCGTTCCCCTGATCTACGGGATTAGTCATCGGATGCTGTTACGGTTAGGCGCGACGAGTCACGAACGGCGCTTAGCCGGTATCCGCGCCCATTACTATCTGATGCCAGCACGAGGGAATGGCCAATTGCCAATCCTTTTGTTACACGGTATTGCCGACCGTGCCCAAACATGGTCATTTGTGATGCCACGCCTCACCGATATTGGCCCGGTGTATGCACTCGATTTGGCCGGTTTTGGTCTGAGTGGCTTTCCTCCCGGCCAGCGTTACGCCACGATTTCCCAGCAAGTAGCACTGGTCCAGGCGATGATCCGCGATGTGATCGGTCGGCCTACGTTGCTGGTAGGTAATTCGATGGGGGGATGGATCGCGGTGCGCGTCGCTCTGGCTTCGCCTGAATTGGTGGCAGGTATCGTCTTACTTGCGCCGGGCGGAGCGCTCTTGCGTGGGCGTGAGTCGTGGGAGCCGTTCTTGCAAACTATTGAGTTGCCCGATAAGCGAGCAGTTCGCACTGTGTTGCGTCAGATGTACGGGCGACCACCCTTACCATTGTATTTTGCCGGTGAAGGGTTGCGGATGATCTTCCGGCGTGATCCGGTCACCCAGTTTGTGGCCGCAATTGATGAGCGTGATATGTTGTACCCCGAAGAGCTGCGGTCGTTACGGGTACCGGTGGCAATGATTTGGGGCGACGCCGACCACTTTATCCCCCGTGAGTCGCGCGATTTCTTTTGTACCAATATACCGAATGCGCGAGTGTTGATCTTGCCGAATTGCGGTCATATGCCACAACAACAACGACCACGCGAGGTCGCCGCTTTCATTCATGATGTTGCCCGTGACATTACAGGGACATCGGTGAACACACCTTCTCAATCTACCCACTGATACAGACTACACCTACTAGCAGTATAATTTCCCGCGTCTTTGCTCGTGACATGGCAAATAACCACTGCACCCAACGCGGTGGTTGTTTTTTCTTAACTATCACTTAATTGAACGTTCAAGGAGCAATCAGCCATGATCGTAACCGGTATGCGCGAAGCCGTGCTGCTCACCGTGCAGCGCGTTGATATTCACGGTACCCTGTTTTATGACATCACTTTCCACCACGAAGGCGAAACACAACCGATTCGAGCACGGATCGGCATCGAGAGCATCTATCCGAATCCGCAGGCGGGTGATCCGGTACGAGTGAGCTATATTATGGGCGTCGTCACGCAGGTTATGCCGCGTTAGGACTTGTTAGGCCTAGTCCTTGCGTAGGGTTACCGTACAGTTCAGGTGCATTGTCGAGTTGTTGACACAACCTTAGCCATGTCTGGGCAAGTAGTTGATGACGATGCTCGTTCCCGCGTCCCCAGACCAGATCGGCCACTTCGTCAGCAGGGAAGATGTGATACGGCTTTTCCGCTAACACACGGAGCAACGTAAACGTTGACAGGTCGAGGGTGAGGGGTGTTCCTGCATACGTAACGGTACGTTGCGCAAGATCGAAGTAAAAATGACCAATTGCGAACGGCGGTGGCAGATAGCGTTGCCACCGCCGCAACTGCGCCCGTATGCGAGCCAGTAACTCATCACCCCGAAACGGACGTGGAATGTAATCGTCGGCGCCGCTTTCAAGCGTTGTAACGATCAATTGGTCGTTACGTGGGCCGATGATGCAAAGGATACCGGGAAAGTCAGCACGTAAGGTAATTATTTGATCGAGATAGTTGCTTCCCGGTAGATCGATCAGCGCTACATCAATTTGTCGACTCAGAGTATCTAACACCGCCTGCTGACCGATCGCCATCCACACTTGATAACCGGCATCGGCCAGGAGTGAAGAAAGGTAGCTATCGACATAGCTACCCAAGCCACCGAGCAGCATACCATAGGGAACTCTCATCATACTCTCATAACCGAAACCGATCTTGCGCTCAAGGCATGACCCGACATTCACCTGGCGGCGAGGTGATGACCTCAACCGTAACATTGTCAATCAGACCGAGAAACTGGCGGATGGCGATTTCAGCATTGCGCGTACCTTGCTCCATAATGCCATCCTCACAGGCGGCTTGCAGGATCTGCTGTTCGGCAGTCTGCCGGGCCAGCGTTTCAAGATTGGGGTTTTCCGGCGCAAAGAGACCACGCTCACGGCTATAGACGCGCGTTTTGCTGTTGTCGAGGGTTGCGCTCAGCACCTGTACCGGCGGTAAGCGCACGGTAATGCGTTGCCCATCAGGCGATACGGTTACATCATCAGTGGTGAGTTGGCTCAGATCGACCCCAACAACCACGGTACCGTGGGCAATCAGCAGAATGGCATCACCGGCCAGCCAGTCGCCAATAATCGGAATGTTGCTGCCTTGGCGAATGTCAATGACGCGCTCGATCGTGTACTTACTCGTTTCAAGCCGGCTCAATTGCTGAATACGCTGGACAACCGCCGTACCACTAATGATCTGCGGTGTCGGTGTTTGCACGATCACTTGCAAACTCGGCACGCTGCTACCGAGTTCGTTGATACGTTGCATGAACCAGAAGCCACCAACAGCGACGATCAGCAGGATCAACACGAGGAAGGCAAGTTGTGGTGAAATACTCCCGGTTGAACGTGATCGATAACGTAGCGGTGGCATATCATCGAATAATTCATCATTGATCCATTCGCGTTGCCGACGCAGCCGGTCGAGCCGTTGTGTACGTCGTCGCATCATATCGTCGTCATCGTGGTACATCTGCTTACCCTTTCCGTGACGGCAAGAATAGAAACGACGCCTTACCCGCTACGCATGCGTCGTTACACCTTCGCCCCAACATGGATAGCGACAGCGCCAAGACCGTACAGCCGATAAAAGACATACCGCCAACCGGCTTCGCGCATCATCTCGGCTAGACGGTCAGGCGAGGGAAAGAGACGTGCCGATTGTGGCAGATAGGTATACGCGCGCCGATCGCCGCCGAGCAGTGCGCCGATCCACGGCACCACCTGCTCGAAGTAGAGACGATGCCCCCAGCGGATAATCGGATTACGCGGACGAGCCACTTCAAGGCAGGCCATCATCGCGCCGGGGCGAGCTACCCGATACATTTCACGTAGCGCCGCAGGTATATCAACGACGTTTCGTAACACGAAGCCGGTCGTAATGGAGTCGAAGGTATTATCGGGAAAAGGCAACTGTAGTGCGTCACCGGCGATGAAGAAGGCCCGCCCATTGGCCGTCAGATCGGCGATCTTTGGCTGACCGGCACGCATCATCGGTACGGTAAAGTCGATCCCAATCACGATCCCTTCGCGCGCCCACGCTGCGAGTTCGGGCAAAAAATCGCCGGTGCCGGTCCCTACATCAAGCGCACGCCCATTGACTGGTGGCGCTACGTATTCAACTACTTTTCGTCGCCAACCTTGATCTAAGCCGAATGTCATGACCCGATTAACCCGATCGTAGCCGCGGGCAATGCGGGCAAACATCCGTTCGACATACGCCGCTTTTTCTTCTAGGGGTGGTAACACATTCATTGCGGTTCGATCCTCTACCATGGAAACCTCTGTTATGTTCGCATGTCGTTTTGCGCCGTTCAGTACCATACCGGCGGAGGGTTATGCGTCTCCCAATAATTAGCGAAAGAGTGTGCGCAATTCAGCCGGCGAGCGCGCTACAGCGAGTGCCGCCATCAGTTTAAGACGCGCTTTGATCCCGCTCAGATCGTGGGCAAAGATTACCCCAAGCTTGCGCAGATCGTGGTAAGCCCCGACGAAGCCAAATTCGTCTCCCAACCCACCAACACCAGCCCGACTCACCGCGACTACCGGAATGCGCTGCCGGATGGCTTCACCGATTGTCGGTAACCACCATGGCGGCACTCGTCCGCTCCCCAACGTTTCGATCACGATCCCGGCCACATTATCGGCGATGCTATGACGCAACTGTCTATCATCAGCGCCTTGTCCGACCCGGATCAGATCAACCGGCTCAACCAGGCGGGGGGCGGCGATATGCTGACGGTTCAGTGGACGGTAACGAAAACAGACGTGATCGCCTTCTACTCGCCCCAGGGCGCCGCCGGCAGCGGTAAACATGCCGACACCTTGACTAAACTGCGTCTGGAGCGACTGTGCCGGGTAGATGGTATCATCAACGACTACCAATGCGCCGAGATTGGCTGCCGACGGTGTAGTCGCAACAGAAATGGCTGCCGATAAGCCGTTGGAAGCAAATGCGCCACTGGCGTTAAGCCGCGGTAAACTCGTTATAGTGAGTGGTGGGCCGTCGGGTAACAGGAGATCGAGCAGGTACGCCGTTTCCTCTAAGGTGTCGCTCCCGGAGGCAACGACAATGCCGTCGTATCCTTCGCGCACCGCCAGAATACGTTGGGCTAATGCAAATACCTGCTGTGGCGTCAGATGGCTACCGGGCAAGTTAGCAAATTCTTCAACGGTCACGGCAAGATCGGGGCGTAACGTCAGCGACTGTTCGTCACGGCTACCTAGTGCCCGTCGAATAACTAACGCACCACCGGTTGAGAGAATGAGCAGTTTTGGCATAACGGTTTTCGAGCGACCCAATGGATACGCTGGGTCGTAGCACAAGGCGATTGAAACGTAAAGCCGTCGTAGCACCCTTCGATGACAAGACCGGCATCGGACATCAGTGCGGCAACCTGTTCAGGCGGATACGCGCGCTCAATGTGAATCTCATCGAAGCGCTCGTACCCATCGTCATCATTACCGATAAAGCCGGTGAGCCACATCGTTGAGATGGTACTTGCCGGCTCGAAATGAGAACGTTCTATCTGCACATATCCCGGTTGTTCATGGAGTAAGCATGTCTCCCAATCAACGGCCAGAAAGTGACGGGTATTCATATCGCCAACGAACAATCCACCCGGCACCAGCACATGGGCAACCCCCCGGAAGCAAGCGGCCAGATCGGTGGGGCTGAGCAGATAGTTAAGGCTATCATAGGTACACGTTACGAGATCAAACGTCTGTGCCGGCATTATATCGGCTATGTGACGGATGTCACCTTGCCGTAACTCACCCTCACTTGTGACGGTAGCAAGTTTGGTGGCCGCTTGTCTTAACATGGCGGCTGAGGCATCAATGCCCGCCACCGTCCAACCTTGTTCGGCGAGAATTGCCAACAGAGTGCCGGTCCCACATGCTATGTCGAGCATGCGCCGACCCGTGACCGGATGGCGCTGTAAAATCTCGTTCAGGTACATAGCGGTCAGAACGGCAAAGCGGATTTGACCACTTCTGTCGTACACGGTCGCATAACGTTCGTAAGTCATAGGGATATTGTACCACTCCGACCGAGAGGGTACCAGAATGAGACGATGAAACCGACCAGCGTATGTTCGATGTTAATCAGCAAGAAAGTGGTCGAAAGGGCAAGCGCTTGTTCTTGGGTATAGCCATAGGCGGTAAGGATCGCGATAAGGATCACATCACGCACGCCCACTCCACCAATTGAAATGGGCAACGCTTGCAACACTGCAATCAACGCCGAAGAGCCAACGATCACCAGCAGTGGAATAGCTGTAAGACCGAGGGCGAGAAAGAGCAGCCACAGGCGGGTAAAGGTAAAAGCGACCGAGAGGAGGGTCGCACCGCTCACCACAATGACCAGCCGAGGTGTGATGGTGAGACTATGCATCTGTTCATTCCAATGGTCAAGACGGGTACGTAAGCGTGGCGCTACGCGAGGCAACACCTCGGTTAAGAGCCATGAGCGCGGCTTGCGAGCAGTGAGCAGCGTTGTCACAACGATCAAACCGACACCCATTGCGATGACGATCAGTTGTTGGAGTTCACGACTTGGCAACAGTTGGCCTAAGGCAAAGACGCCGATCATCCCTAGGAGCGCCATGATGATCAGGTCGCACAGTCGATCAAGCACTACCGAGAGCAGGGCCGGCGCCGTCGGTAAGCCTCGTTCACGCAAATAGACCGCTTTGAGCAGATCGCCGGCTTGCCCCGGCGTTGTCGTACCGTAAAAAAGACCGACGGTGTAAAGGGCACAGGCTGAAGGCAAATCGAGCGACATGTTCATTGCGCGGAGGATTTGGGTCCAGCGCCATGATTTAAAAATGACAAACGGTGGCATGAGCGCCAGCGATAGTACGATCGGCGCAAGTTCTGCTGCACGGAGGATCTCCCAGAGTAAGCGTAGATCACTCGTCGCCAAAAACCCGATCAACAGCGCCGGCCCGATTAAACGCAGCAACCATGAGAACCACGGGCGCGCCATACTAGTCCTCTTGTTGAACGTGCGGTGGACGTTGGAAGCGCAACGCCGCCACTTGTTCGGCATTTAGTCCGAACATGAAGATGATAATACTGCCGACGAATAACCCGACTGCTGAATTAGGGATATGGAAGCGGAACGGATCGGTGAGAAAGAAACTGATGAGAAAGGAGATGAACGCAAAGACCTGCATCACAAGGGCTACCGGCAGGTAGATGCGCAAGGGTGCGAATAGCGAAACGATCCGAAGAATGATCAAACCAAAACGAATGCCATTGCGCAGCAACTTTTGTCCGCTCCGCCCACCCTGCCGTCGCTGACCCATTACCGGGACATAGCCGACGAGGTAACCGGCTTTGAGCAAGGCAAGCGTACTGGTTGTTGGGTATGAGTAACGGTTGGGGAGCAAATTGATAAACTCCATGATCACCTCACGGCGGATTGCCCGATACCCACTGGTGAGATCACGGACCTCGGTCTCAACCAGATAGCTACCGAGAGCATCAAGCGCCCGGTTCCCCAGACGACGGAAGATGGAGTCACCCTGGGTATCGCGGGTACGCGCGCCGACAACCATATCGTAACCGGCAGCAATCCCATTGAGAAGGTCTGGAATATAGCGCGGATCCATCTGCCCATCGGCATCCATCAGCAACACCACCTCACCATGAGCACGGCGGATGCCGGTCTTCACCGCGGCGCCGTTACCACGGTTAACGGGATGACGAATGACGCAAGCACCTGCCGCTCGTGCGACGGCTGCCGTGTCGTCGTGTGAGCAATCATCGACCACAATAATTTCGGCGGTAGGTATGTAAGTGCGGATGCGCTCAATAACCTTGGCGATACCATGGGCTTCATTGTAAGCCGGAATGACAACACTCACCGTGAAGGGATAGTCGCCGGCTACGATCGACGTCATATGAGGCGTAGTTTGCATAGGCTGCATGGTCCAACCTTTATCGTATGGCTATTTGGTTTACCATCACGCTCAGCGGGCGTGCATCGGTATTATCGGCAAATTGACGGTACGGTACAAACGTTGGCGCCTGTAGCGTGATAACCACTTCATCGGTACCGCGGGTTGTTGCCGGGAGTGGTAGAAGATACACCCGCCAACCGCCCGGTACAACGGTGATCTGGTATACTTGGGAACCGACCATTACGGTGAGGGGCGTTGGTTGGGGGGCAGCGAGCCGGAGCGCGATGATCTCGGTACCGGTCAGCAAGGTCGGTACCGGCAAACGAATGATACCCTCACGGTGTAACCAGCGAAACGTCGTATCACCCACCTGTTCACCGAGGGCAAATCCCATCACGTAGCCGAGGTCGAGATCGTTGCCGAGGGTAAGAACAAACGTGGGCGATGGTGAAAGCCACTCGAGGGCTAGCCGCTGAACATCCTCACCGGCCAACTCTTCAGTGTTGCGCAGAAGTAACTTTGCCGTTTCGTCATCTCCTTGGGCACGGGCTAATGCCCCACGGATTAAATTACCACGGTGGGTTTGGTAATCACCGATCACCTGCCACGCCTCATCATAGCGACCTTGGGCGAGAAGCCAACGGGCAAAATCGGCACGTCCATCGGCAAAATCGGGATCGGCAGTTAACATTGCCTGATATGCCTGCTCGACCGCCGCAGGGTCATTGCGGGCGAGGGCTTGTTGGGCAGCCATCCACGCCTGTTCGCGCGCGATACCGTGCCGAATGATCTGCGGGTAATCGCGGTAGCCGATAATCAGCGCGACAAGCGCTATGCTTACCGCCAGCCCTGCCCAGCTATATCGTTCGAAGTGCAACGGCTGTTGACCAATTTGAGCCAATGCTGCTGCGCCATAGAGTGCTAACCAGAGCCAGATGGGCAAGAGATAACGCGGCTCGACGTGGGTGAGCATTACCATAAGGCAGGTATACCCAATCCAACCGAGGGCAATAAGGCGGAAGGCTCCTTCGCGCAGGCGTGATAGTAGTGTAAACGGTGCAGCGACGGTAAACGCGAACCATATCAGATCGCCGATAAGACCGAGCGGCCATACTGAGCGCAACGGACGGGTAAAGAAACTCGCTTTAACAAGAAAGTCTTCAATAAATTGAGCTTTCCAAATATGTTGAAAATGCGGCCAGGAATTGCGAATAAATCGCCAAGGTTCTGTCTGTAAAATCCTTCGCAGCTCAGCGCTGATGAAACGTTGCCGCTCACTTTGTGGAATTTGTAGCAATATCCCTTTGGCCTCGCCTTCACCCCGCCCTTCATGCACAGCATCGCTCATCGCAATCCACAGATTAACCGGGCCGAGTGTATCAACCACGATGAGATCGTGGTACAGGAGATAATTACGGATCGTCCACGGCGCAATGGTTATTGCAAATGGCAGTAAGAAGCTCAGCAATGCCAGAATCACCCGCCGAAGACGCAGTTGATGCGCAGCTTGCCATACGCTCAGAGCGATAAACAGTACCGCAAACGGTACACCGTACAGTCCGGGTGAGCGCGCCAGAGCAGCCAACGCCAGCGTGATACCGGCCCCGATCAACCAACGTGCTCGTCGTTCGTCACGCCAACGCACGAGCATCCATGCGTGGATCACCAGCATACTGAAGAAGAGAGGCTCACTCAATATCAGGGCCGGCAATTCAACCATCGGCATCCAAATGGCGAGGATTGTGGCAAAGATCACACCGGTACGCCGGTCGAATAGACGCCGCGCTATGTCATAGCCAAGCGGGATCAGGGCGATCGATAATCCGATCTGCACGGCCCGAATTAAGGAGATGCCAATTGCCGGATCTCCTAACCAAAGACCGATCTTCAGCATGGCCGCAAAGAAGAAGATATGGCCGGGTGGGCGTACCAACCACGAGTTGTCGTGGTATTCACCGGTAACGGCGAACTGCAACGCACGCGCGTAATAATCGCCGTCATCGGCGGCGGAAAAGCGCGGGTCGATCCGGTTGACGGCTAAAAACCATAGTCGTAAGCCGAGACCCAGCATCATCAAGAGGACCAGCCAAACGACCGGTTGTCGGATCAGTGCGTGCAGGCGAGTCAGCGGCCTGCGCTGCAATTGTTCAATGGCTGATGTGCACGTCGACGAATAATCCATGACGGTCTGCTATCGGCTCTGCCTTTATCCGTGCTATGATACCAGAGATTAACAAGAGGAGCATACGCTCGTAGTCGGACACATATTACGTACAGACCGGGCACGATAAGAGAACGGTCATTTGATCAGCGTACTCGATACAAGGTAAACCGTCCATCACCGATTCGACGTTGGTTTGGCGTAGGCAACGGTGGTTCGCCTTGAGCATTATCCCAAAGTACATAATCGGCATGCAGCGCCTGTAATTCGGCAAAAGTAACTGTTAGTGGGACACGCTCGGTAATCAGGTGGGCAATCGCTGAATACTTCACCAACGGCAGACGGTCGGGGATCGCGGCAACCACGCGCGCCCCGGATGTCGTTATCGTTTGCTGCACCAATGCCACAGCTCCTGTTTCATCAGATGGTTGTGCAGTCAAGACCGCACTGACGGCCATCTGTGGTCCAGGCCAGAGCAAAACGATCAGCCCTAACCCTGCGGCTAATAAGGAACGTGGCCGGTTTAGCAAGTGGGTAAGTGCCCACGCTGCCGCCACCGCATACAGCGGCACCAACGGTAACCAAAAGCGTGGTAAGATGAAAGCGACACTGATCGCGGCAACGTACAAACCGATCAGCGCCAACAATGCCAACCAACACCGATCGGTTCGCTTGTGCCACGCCAGCCATCCGCCTACTACCAACCCACCGATAGCCAACCAATTGGTCGGCCACCCTAACAGACGTAACTGATCGGCCCGACCAAACTCGCTCACATCTTCGGCTCCTGCCCCCAGAAAACCAACGATATTGCGGCTCCAGTTGGTGAAGAACCGGATCGGATCACGCCCAACAACCTCAAGTAGGCTGATACTGTTGGGAACTTCATCCCATCGCTGCCAGTCGGTGTTAGCGTACACCGCCAACCAGATATTTTTGGCCTGTTGGTTAAACAATGGCTGACCGGTTTGCACGGTATTGACGACAAGTTGGGGCGCTGCGGCTAACCCAAACCCAAGGACAAAGAGGAATGCAGCGCGTCGTCCGTTCAGGTACCAGAGGGTAGCGGCTCCCCACACGAGAAGTAACAGACCGGGGTGACGTATCAGAAACGCGAACCCGGCCAACACTCCGGCCAGCACTGCCATCCATCCCGTCGAAGAACGTCCGGCGTGCAGCGTCAGGGCAACCGCAAACGTAAACGCGACGGCAAATGGCATATCACTGCCCACCAGCAGACCATACTGCACAACCATCCCGCTCCATGCAAGGAAGACGGTGGTCAGCAGAGCCGGCGCAGGAGCCAGAAAACAGCGAGCTAGCAGATAACTACCGCCGATCAGCAACCCACCACTGATCAGAGCGATCAGGCGTCCGGCCAAAAACGGATTGTCGAATGTCAGTGGTCGTACTAGCCACAAGAGTAACGGATAACCGAGGTTGTAAAAGCCATCTGCCTGAAAGATAGTCGCTATCGTATCGCGCGTAGCAAAGACGCGAAAGTCATTTTCTACCCCGGGACGCGCCAGTGTGACGTGGGCCTGCATCGCCGGTATGAGCCAGATCATCCAGCCAACGGCCACTCCGACTGCTAGCAGCGGGGTAACCGCTGGCGGCCAATACGTTGCCAATTGGGGCCAACGCCAGACAAACCAGATAGCGCCCAGCATGACAACCGTTATCGCCGGGAGATAGAGGATCGGGTAAGAACTTATACGGTACAGCACCAGCCACAGCAGGCCGTAGCCACCAATGGCAATCAGTGGCTGCCAGCGCGGGCGCTGGGCCAACAAGCTACCGATCAGTGCGCCGATGAGTGCTGCATATCCGAGTTGCGCCGGATAGGGCCAGAGCGGTGGGGTTGCGGTAAGCGTTACGCGATCCAACCAAACGCTCGCTGTAGGTGCTGGTGTTGTAATCCTCACAACCAGATCAAACGCTTTTCGCCAGCCGCTTGTAATTGTGAACGAATGCTCTTCCCAACCGCCACGGGCAAGGAGCTGGATCGGCGCTTCGTCATTGACCGCGATCAGTACGGGCGTGCCAGCCGGTGCCATCCAGCGGATTGTGAGCGTGGCCGGTGCGCCAACATGCGGTATCCGCAGTGCTGCTGTCGGCAACGCTCGCCTAACCATACCATCAGACGATGGATCACCTGTTTCCGGTTCACCAAACCCCTGCACCACCGCAGCATCGGTACGACCGATGTCAAAGGTCGTCTGCATCGGCAACTGGCCGAGCAAGGTAATGATGAGCACTGCTACCGTAGCCCATCCCAGCGCATGGTTCAGTGTATGTCGTATCAAGCCAACCACTGCTTACATCTACCGCTATGGGGTTGCTGTCGGCACGGTAACCGGCAACGGCTCTTGCACCGGCACGTCAGCCGATGGCGGCGACACCAGCGCCTGATTTACCCACCCCGTCCCGCTACCATCAGGATTGGCGATAAACGAGTCGGGACTCCGCTGATTGCCGAGTCGGATCAGATACCACTGACCGTTGGCAGTGCGGGCAATAAAGATAATCTCATCACCGGCGTTAATGCGTCCAATCGGTTGGTTATTCGTACCGGGAAGTGGTCGCACATTCGCCACTTGCAATGCCGTACCGGTGATAACCTGTGTCGTCGGCTGCGGACCCACTGTTTGATTGGCAGCAAGCGTCGGGCGCGGGGTTGCTGTGGGTCGTGTGGTCGGCAATACCAAGGTCGGCAATTCGGTTTGGCCTGGTACGTAGCGCCCAAATTGATCAAGTTCATTGCGGAGCGTGCCGATCACGCCGAAGGCCAGTGCCATCGAGAGTAAGAAGATCACGCTCACAATCGCTAGTTTGATCAATTCAAGACTCTGCGACCAAATACTGCGCCGATTCAGCAGATCAAGCGCACTCTGAGCTACTCCGGCAACCGATTCGCCCCAACTGGTACGACCCTGATCGGTCTGGGCAACTTTGCGTAGCGCAAACAGTGCCCGCACATCACCGACTTGCGCGAGTGCGCGCACGGCTCCCCAGCGGACATTCGCGTTTTGATGGTTCAGGGCCGCAATCAAAGGGCCGGTCGCGCGACCATCACCAATCTGAGCGAGCACTTCGGTCGCGCGGTAGACCGTCAACCACGGCTGATGTGGCCCAACAACGGCACAGAGTGCCGGAACGGCAGCAGGCCCAATCGCGACCAATTCATCAACGGCGACAGTGTGACGTGGATGATTCGGATCACCAAGTGCATTGATCAACTCATCAATCTCACTCGGTGAAGGCGTGCATGACGCTTTAGGCTCAGCAGTGCGTGGTAACCGCGGTGCAGTGAGCCGACGAGTCTCGCGTGACGTTGGTGATGGTTCAGGTGATGATTGATTCGGTTGTGGTTCGGTGGTCATCGGTCTCCAATCTCTCCGGCAAATGACTGACGTGTCGCCAGCCATTGCTCAAATCGTGCTACGATCACATCAAGCAGGGTAGCGGCGGCTTCAGTTTTAGACTGGCGTGGCAATTCGACCACCTGCTCGCCATCGAGAACGATCAACGCAATATCAGGTTGTCCGATACTAGCAATTGCGTCGTTTGCGACGATTAGATGGAGGCCTTTACGTTGAAGTTTACTCCGTGCATTGACTAGCAAGTCGTGCGTTTCGGCTGCGAATCCGACCTTAAAGATGTCGGTACGCGCGGCTAATTCACCGACAACGTCGGGATTCTGCAGCAGGTGCAAGGTCAAGCCCTCTTCACCGTGCTTTTTGATCTTTTCAGGGGCAACTTGTGCCGGGCGAAAATCAGCCACTGCCGCATTCATAATGAGAATATCGGCGTGGGTACAAGCAGCCTGTACCGCAGCACGCATCTCAAGCGCTGTCTCCACAGCGACAAACGTTACCGCGCGCGGCGGACGTAACGCCGTTGGTCCGCTGATCAGGGTCACGGTTGCCCCGAGATCACGGGCACGTGCCGCCAGTGCATAGCCCATTTGCCCTGATGACCGATTGCCGAGATAACGTACCGGATCGATCGGCTCACGGGTACCGCCTGCCGTAACAACCACGTGCCGGCCACGCAGCGGCCCGCTATGACGACCGAGCAAAGCGCGAATCTCGGCCAGCAGGTCATCCGGTTCGGGCAGACGGCCACGTCCGAACACCGGTTCGGCCATCCGACCGAATTCCGGTTCGATGACGCAAGCTCCGCGTGCGCGCAACGTCGCAACATTGGCTTGGGTCGCCGGATGCTCGTACATCGACGGATTCATAGCCGGTGCAATCAACAGTGGTGCGCGGGTCGCCAAAACGGTCGTCGTCAGCAGATCATCACAAATACCGGCAGCCAACCGAGCCAACGTATTTGCCGTCGCCGGTGCAATCACCACGGCATCGGCTTGCATCCCAAGGCTCACATGGCCGATCACGCCATCTTCGGGCAAAGCCCACATATCGGTGAGCACCGGACGCCCGGTGAGAGCCTGAAACGTTGCCGGTCCGAGAAATCGCTCGGCAGCTTCCGTCATAATGACATCAACACATGCACCTGCCAAAGTCAGGTCGCGTGCCAGTTGCGCGACTTTGTAGGCAGCAATACTACCGCATACACCTAAGACTATCTTCCTACCCGCCAGCGTATCCATTGTTGTATCCTGTACTCAGGCAACTTCTCTGCGGGCGCATTGTAGCATATCTGACGTCCTTGCCGAGAGGACGGGCCACGTGATGATGCTTAGCACAATACAGACCGATGAGGGGTAAAATACTCTTGCAGAACGACAAACCTTGTGCTACACTTCACATACTCTCCCCGATCTGATGGAGGTCTTTCGTGGAGCGTTCAGATCAACCACCTGATGTTGTTATTCGGCGGCTACCACTCTATGCCCGCAGTCTACGCTACCTACTCGAAGAGGGGATCCATTCCGTCTCATCACAGGAACTCGGCGAGCGGATCAATGTGACTGCTGCCCAAATCCGTAAAGACCTTTCGTATTTCGGCGAGTTTGGCAAACAAGGCATCGGTTACGATGTCGAAAAGCTATTGCATCACATTGAGCGGATTCTTGGCCTCAATCAACATTGGCCGGTTGTGCTGGTTGGTATCGGCTTGCTTGGCCAAGCGATTGCCCGTTACGAAGGCTTTCGCAACGAGGGGATCGAGATCGTCGCCCTGTTTGACTCTGATCCGGCTAAGATCGGGCAGCGAGTTGGCGATTTGATCGTTCAAGACTTTGCCAACGTGAGGCGCGTGGTTGCTGAGAAGCAGGTCAAATTGGCGATTATCGCGGTTCCTGCGATTCAGGCGCAGCGGGTCGCCGATGTACTCATTGAGGCCGGTGTGCGCGCCATCCTAAGCTATGCACCGATGATTTTGCAAGTGCCGGAAGATGTCTGGGTACGGTATATTGATCCGGTGGCGGTCTTGCAGAGTATGACCTACTATCTGGCACGTGAGCAGCAGCAGTAACCCTCGATAACGCATTACAACGAATATATCATCCCGCAGTGTGTTGAGTGCTGGACGATCAACTGTATTTCCAGTGCGTCAGTTACTTTTATCCGCGGTGAACGGCCTCATCAGTGCAATAGAAACAACCGCTGCTGTTAATTCTGTTGTTACCGCATTAGTCACTTCAGGATTACTCGGTTATCCTATTGTCTTGCTAGCGCAGTGCGTGGAGAGGTAGGAAGAAATAAACAATGGTCGGGAATAATACGCCACGTGAAGAACCTCGTGACGGCAGCGGTGAATCAGCTGATCGCCGAGTACGGTAAACGCACCATTGAGCCGATATTGCGTCGGTTAGAAGAGATAACTAACGATATCGACTATCGCTACACGCTTGATGGTTTAGCGATCTTTGTTAATCAAGACATGGCGCGGATGTTCATGGTACCGTTTCCGCTCCACGAGCGGGTCGTGGTCGATGAAACCTTTTTTACCCGCGATCTGGTCTTTGCCCTCAATCGTACACCGCGGTATTGGGTGTTGGCCCTCAGCGAGAAACCAACTCGCTTGTTCGAGGCAACCCGCGAGACGCTGAGCGAGATCGAGACCGGTGGGTTTCCAATGTTCCACCTTGGGCCGGGCGGTAAACGAGGTATTCCCAATGATGCGTCAATTAACCAGTCGGCCTATCGTGATGAGCACCACCGAATCTTCTTTCGTCAAGTGGATGCCGCATTTGCACGTTTATGGCCGATGATCGATTGCCGTTAGCCTTAGTCGGCATAGATCGGTATCTTGCCTTCTTTCGTGAAGTGAGCAAGCATAGTGACGCCATCATTGCTACACTAACCGGTAATTACGATACAATGAGCGCTCAGGATCTCGGTCGTTTGATCTGGCCGTTGGTTGAAACCAACCTTCACCACCGGCGCACCCAAATCTTGCGTGAACTAGATGCCGCAGTGGGTGGAAAGCGCGCCACTTCAACCCTCGGTGAAGTATGGCGGTTTGCACAAGAAAGTCGTATGGCAACGCTCTTGGTGGAAGAAGATTATCACCAGCCGGCCTTGATCGACGAGAGCGGTTTGCGCCTAACGCCTAACACCGGTCGACGATTCGACGACACCGGGTGCGCTCGATGATGCGGTTGACGAAGTCATTGCCACCGTGATCGAGCGGGGTGGGCAGGTGATTTTTGTGCCGAACGGTTCGCTAAGCGTTCACCAGCGTATTGCCGGGATTTTACGGTATTGATCGGCGCTGAACTGCATCGCCTTGCCCACTCTCTGCTATAATAGAAGGTATGAGTAACCAAATACCCTTCACCGAAATTGTGCAGCTCCCAACAGCATACTATGTCGCACACATCAAAATAGAACCGAATATCATTCTGGCCCCGATGGCCGGCGTCACCGATAGCATCTTCCGCCGCATGATATTGCGGCTGGGTGGGTGTGGTTTGGTGAGCACAGAGATGACCAACGCTGCGAGCGTTAGCCCAAAAGCATTGCGTCGCCATCGCTTGCTCGACTATCTACCGGAAGAACGACCATTGACCATGCAGATTTCGGGCAACGATCCCGATCTCGTAGCGAATGCAGCGCGGGTCGTCGAGCAATTAGGGGCCGATATTATCGACATTAACTGCGGTTGTCCGTCACCGAAAGTCACTGGTGGCGGGCATGGTTCGGCGTTGCTGCGCGATCTGCCCAAGATGGAACGGGTCTTGCGAGCGGTGCGGGCAGCCGTCCAGATTCCGGTGACGCTCAAGCTGCGTGCCGGCTGGGACGAAGAGAGCCTCAATTTTATTGAAGCCGGCCAGCGCGCCGAAGCTGCTGGCGTTGCTGCATTAACGCTGCATCCGCGTACTCGTGAGCAAGGGTACAAAGGGCAAGCCGATTGGTCACGTGTGTCAGCGCTCAAGCGTGCCGTCTCAATCCCGGTGATCGGGAGTGGTGATGTCGTCACCGCTCAAGATGCACTCATCCGATTACGCGATAGTGGCGCCGATGGAGTGATGATCGGACGAGGTGCAATCGCTAATCCGTGGATTTTTCGCCAAGTCGCCGATCTGCGCCAAGGCCGCACACCGTTTGAGCCAACTCCTGCCGATAAGTACAATCTCTTGCTGGAGTACATGGCGATCTGCGCCGAAGAATTACCCGAACGGCTGGCACTTAATAAGATCAAGCAACTGATCGGTCAATTTTACATCGGCTTACCCGGCAGTAACCATCTGCGTGTCGCCGTTCATACTTCTACCAGTCTTGCCGCAGCACAAGAAGCAATTGAGCGATTCTTCGCACCGTATCTCGAAACAGATGCAGTCGTGCCTGAACCGGCAATTGCCGCCGATTAGGAGTGGACGGCTAGGCTATGCACGACGGTTATCTCTTCACCCTCGGCATTTGCGGCAGTGCTGCTGAAGACGATCCGGCGCCAGAGGTACTGAGTGCCCTGTTGGGGGCAATACCTCCGGTCAAGCGAGCCGCATTTCTCGGTGTCCTTCCCAGCGAACAGCCTGATCTATTGGTAGCTGAGATTGTGGCCGATATGCGCGATGCTGAGCTGATCGTGATGGTCACGCCGGCATCGACGCCACAGTTGCCGGCTCGCCTCAACGATCTCTTACGCGCGGCATGTGCTGTCGATCTCGGTAAGCGCTATGCAGTACTGGTTGCGATTGGGCCATATGCAGCTTCGGTGCTGCCGGCATTACAGGCGGCAGTTATCCAATGCGGTTTGGTGGTTACCGGCACCGCAGCGCTCACCGCCGACGACCCGGCACCGATCGAGCTTGTGCGAACCGCCTACACAACCGCCCGTGCAGCGCTTGCGCCTCATGCGCTGCCCCGTGAAGTCAATTGATGAATGTCGCGCTCCTATGATCACGCCACGCATTCCTGCCCATAAGTTCTGGCTCGGCGACGAAGCTATCTATTATCTGCTTGCCCGACCCGCGCTCAAGCGCAGCTTCGATCACGTCTGGTTTGCCCAATATGGCCCAAGACCTGATCCACAGCGCGGACCGTACATCTTCTATCTTAACCATTCAGCATGGTGGGACGGTTACATGATGATGTTGATTCACCGGGCCATCATGCATCGCGCGTTTGACAGTTACCTGATGATGGAAGAGCGCCAGCTCCGTGCCTACCGCTTCTTTACGTGGTGTGGGGCGTTCTCGGTCAATCGTCACGACCCTGAAGATGCGCAACGTGCGCAAATCTATGCCGCCAACCTGTTACGTGAACGACGCGACCGGGCCCTCTACATTTTTCCACAGGGCCGGATTGAGGCCAATGATTACCGTCCACTCACCATCTACCCGGGTATTGCCCGGATTGCTGCACTCGTTCGCGACGTGACATTATGCCCAATTGCCCTGCGCTATGAATTTCTCGGCCAGCAATGGCCTCACGCCTTTATCCAGATCGGGCCGCCGCACCCACCGGCCAGTTACGATGACATCGAAGCAATCCGAGCCGACATCGCTACACGCCTTACTGATGCCGTTGACCGCCTACGTGCCGATGTCATCGAGCAACGGCTCGGTACATTTCAGCCGTTGCTCGTCGGACGCTGGGGCATCGATCGCATCTGGGACACCGTCAGGGGTTGGTTTCGGCGAGGCGGCGCAGACGACGGGCCAGCCGTGGCAGCAGCCAATCGCCTACGAGCACGAGCATAATCACACCGCCGATCAACGCCGGCAGCACCTGCCCACGCGCCAGATTCACCACGACGAACATCGTCAGGTTGGTCAGATAGAGAGTTGGTGGTAGCCACTGCATAAAGGGTCGCGGTACCAGTCCTTTGCGGTTGGCACTCCGCCGTAAGCTCAACAATACCCACGATAAAATCAGGCTTGTTACCCACCACGCGACAAAATTAGAAACCGGAATACCGTAATAAAAGCCGCTCTCATCGCTCGCCCATACCCAATAGCGGTTGATATAGACGGCGAACGGCTCAATAGTTACGTCAAGTAATAACGCAAACGACGCCGCCGTCAACACGCGCGTTGGGTGCAGATATCGATCATCGACCGGTCGGCCATCACGATGAAACAGCCGCTCGGCGACACCGACGGCCGCTACCACGATCAACAGCCATGCAAAGGGAATAGCCAACGGCACCACCCCAAAGATCTGTGGTTGCAACACATCGGTGTAGGAATAGCTCCCAAAGGGAAATCCGGTCGTGGCGCCGATATGCTCTACCGCCCACGAAATAATCAGGATCAAGCCGCTAGCAACAGCGCCATACCAATGGTAACGAACTGTCAGCCACATCCCCATCAGTGCGCCTTGTAAGATCAGGAGCGCACCACCCATCCATGTGCCCCATACCGGAACCTGATCAAGCGCGACCAATACAATTGCAAAGGGATAGATAAAAAGGTAAACGACTAAGAGAATAGTAGAAATTCGGCGTAATTGCTGTTGAAAACTTTGATCGAAAAACATAAGTTAATATGTCCCCATCAGACGGGTCATACCATTCGGTGACCCCTACTCTGATTATAGATTCGCTTGCATGGCTTGTCAAAGCCTTATCTGACGTTCTCATCATTTACTTAGATTCACGATTGAGTAATAAAACTGTTATGACAACTGGCGAACCATGTGCTATACTAAGAATGGAAGAAAAGTACTATTGTCACCGGCGCCACTTCCGTTCTCCGACTTTGCAATGGCGCAGGGATCGGGAGAGAGGAAGTATGACAGCGGTATCTCATCCAAATCAACCTGTGCGCATTCTTCTCGTGGAGGATGACAACCATATTGGGCGCATTATTGAAGTGGCCATGCGTGGTCTTGGCATTCCCTACGAATTTACCAGCGTTCTTAGCGCTGAAGAGGGCCTCGAACGCTGGGAGGCACAACCATTCGATATCTTGATTACCGACTACAATCTACGCGGTATGAACGGGGTTCGCCTGATCAAGGAACTCCACGCACGCGGCTATTATCCACCAACGTTAATCGTCACTGCCTACGACTCGGCCGAGGTAAGACAAGCTGCTACCGAAGCAGCCGTTAACGGCTACGTAACGAAACCTTTCTTCCTCGATGAGCTGATTGAACGGATCAAACAGCTCTTACCGGTAACCCCTACCGTTCACGAACGGGTCGTCAATGGCTAGGACACAAGCTTGTTGTTTGGCAACAACAGACCGCTATGATTGGTGTCGGTGCAACCAACCATAGCGGTAGTGATTTTGATCTCGGCCTATCTAATCGAGTATTGCCGGGATGCGATGGAGCGGTAACAGACCGGCAGCCACCTGTTCGGGCGATGGTAAGGCCGATTCGGCCGGCTTATCAGAAGCAGCCAGCACGAGCGCACCTTGCTCTTGTAATGCGCGTCCTAGGCGAAACAGCTCGTTACTCAACGTCAATCGACCATCGGCCATGCGGGCTGCGGTCGTCACCAATTCAGCACGGCGAAATTGGATAAACGGCGTTGGGTCCCCCGCTTCAATCCGTTCGATCAACTGCTTACGCAACGGTTGCAATTCAGCCGGTACCTGTTGGGCAGCGACTAACAATTCCAACAATGTTGGTGAGAGACCGGCAGCAAGCTGTACTTCGATGGCCGGTAAATCAAACACTGCAATTGTCGCAAATAGGGCAATAGCAACGGTGTAGTCTTGATTGTCAAGCGTGAGGGCGTGCCATTCGCGGCGGCATAACTCTGTATAATTTCGGCGAAACAACGCCCGATCAAATTGATCACCTAACAACTCCGTCGCTACGATCAACGCCGCCTCAGCACGGGCATCGTCAATGGCTCCATCCGAGCGACCGCGCGGTCCAAGCAACGTTTTATCAATATCGATCAGTATCGCTGTTTGGGACCAATTCACGCCACGTACCGTGAGTTCTGCGGCCCATTCATGAACCAGTGCCCATCGAGTTGCGGTAGCAACCACATCGTTCCACTCGAGTGTCGCCGGTGCTACCGGACGATCCACGCCGATGAACCCATAGGTAGCTACCTCGTTAAGGCTCTGGAGATGAACGGTCAGCAGTCGGTCATTTTCTGTATCGCCGATCACCACCACCGTTGTCAGCGGTGGACCGTTGCGGAGCGCCTGTGCTGCACGGGCGAGGGCTACTATCACACGAGCGTAAGCCACATCGCGTTTACGTGGCGTAACGTTCACGGGCAACCCCAATTCGGCACGTAACATTGGCAAGGAAGGTAAGGTAGGGTCGCACGGCTGTAAATCGCGATAGATCACGCGATCATCGGTTAAATCAGCAATCGTTGCCCGCACGCTCATAGCCACCCCTGTGCATGCATGAGTTCAGCGTTGAGAATTGAAGCACCGGCTGCACCACGAATGGTATTGTGGCTCAACGCGATCAGTTTGATGTCGAAGAGTGAACAAGGCCGAATCCGACCAACCACCGTTGCCATACCACGACCGGCATCGCGATCACGACGTGGCTGCGGTCGATCAGGTTCATCACGCACAATGATCGGCTGTTCAGGGGCCGTTGGTAGACGCAACTCTTGGGGCAAACCACGAAACGCGCGTAACACGTCAGCGACTTCCTCAGGGCTAGCCTTCCGCTCAAGCTCAATCGATAGACAGACGAGATGGCCTTCGAGCACCGGCACGCGATTGCAGTGTGCCGAAGTAGTGAAGCTAGCCGGGACGATGGTATCATCGCGCAATTGGCCGAGCATCTTTTGCGGTTCGACTTCGAGTTTTGGCTCTTCACCACCGATAAAGGGAATCACGTTATCGACAATATCGTAGCTTGGGACACCGGGATACCCTGCCCCAGACAACGCCTGCATACTTACCAACAACATTCGGTGCACCCCAAACGTATCCAGCAACGGACGTAACACCATCGTTGCAGGGGTCGAGGTACAGTTTGGATTCGTCACAATCGCGCCCGACCAACCTCGGCGGCGGCGCTGCCCGGCGATGAGCTTAAGGTGATCGGGATTGACTTCAGGTATCACCAACGGTACATCTGGCTCCATGCGGTGATTAGAAGCGTTGGAGCAGACAATATGGCCGGCAGCCGCCAGCCGTTGTTCAATTGGACCGGCAACATTGCTAGGTAAAGCCGAGAATACGAGTTGTGCCGGCACATCGGCTTCAGCGTCCAGTACCGTCAGATCGGCCACTTCCGGTGGCATTGGCGTATCGAGTACCCACCGGCAAACCTCCCGATATTTCTTCCCTGCGCTTCGCTCACTCCCGGTGAGAGCCACCACCTGAAACAGTGGATGCTTGTCGAGTAACTGGATAAAACGTTGCCCCACCGCGCCTGTTGCGCCTAAGACTGCAACTGGGATCGCTGCCATTAGAGACCTCCTATCGAACGACCACAATCGGTTCTATTATACTCATGTGCGAACGGTTGCAAAAACAACTAAGTTGGTTGTGGTTTAACCACTTTTGTTATAAAAAAAGTCGGCAAAAGGATGGCAATTCGTTAAATAATCGTGTATAATCTCTGTGAGCTATGAAACAATTTTCATCTCATCCCCGTGTTGCGCTCCTCCCACGACGTAGGAGTCGTTGGTTTCGTCTGTACTTGGCCCGTGATCATTGCCGATCACCCCAGAAGGAGCAGCACTATGATCGATCCACACGTGCAACGTTTGCTAGAGCAAGTGCTCGATACACCGGAAAAATTGCATTTGCTCCTTATGTTTCACGAACATCCACGCTGTGAGCTAACGGCGACTTCCATTGCCGAGCGGCTCTTCCGTGATATTTGGAGTATCCAACAAGCACTTGACGAGCTAACCACCGCCGGCTTTCTGGCCGTCAACAAATCGGTCGGTGGTGAACCATTATACCGCTACACACCCCCGCCGGAGTGGCACGAGGCGATCCGGCGTTTGGTGCGGAGCTACAACGATCCACTTGAACGTGATCTCATTCAGCGCCGGATCCGCGATCTTGCCGCATTTGCCGCCTTCCGTCGGTACGAACTGGAACGTTTCGAGTTTGCCTGACAATCAGTTGCGGCGGCAAGTTCATTCTGGCGCGGAGCAAACCCCGCGCCATTGTTCTGCTAACAGAGATCTAACACTCTTATCTTGACGCCACCGGCAGCGCTCTCTACAATACGAAACTACATGTTTGCAACAACTTCCCAACAGCGTAGGGCGGTGGTATGAAGGATTACTATCAAGTACTCGGCGTTAGCCGCAATGCTAGCGATGATGAGATCAAGCGAGCATATCGGCGACTCGCACGCAAATACCACCCCGATGTGAACAGAGGTGACCCAAACGCTGAAGCCCGTTTCAAAGAGATTAACGAAGCGTATCAAGTACTCTCAGATAAAGAGCAGCGTGCAAAATACGACCGCTTCGGCAGTGAGTTTCATCGCTATGAACAAACCGGTTTCGGCGGCGTCGATTTCAGTAGTCAAACGGACTTTGCCGACCTGTTTGAAACACTTTTTGGCAACCGCCGCACAAGCGGTAGTAGATTTAATGTTCGCCTCGACGGTCAAGATGTCGAGCAACCGGTTGAGCTAACGCTCGAAGAAGCCTATCACGGAACCCAGCGTACCCTCCAATTTGCCAACCCAAATGGCACACCACGCACAATCACGGTCAAAATCCCTGCCGGGATTGATACCGGCAAGCGGGTACGAGTTCCAGGGGAAGGTGCGCCTGGTCTGAACGGTGGCCGCCGCGGTGATCTGTATCTGGTGGTAACGGTTACACCACATTCCCGCTTTGAACGTAAAGCCGGAGATTTATATACGACCGTACCGGTCAGCATGTATACCCTGCTCCTTGGTGGGCAAGTTCAGCTTCCCTTGTTATCGGGTAAAACGCTTACCCTTACCATTCCGCCTCAGACGCAAAACGGTCGTGTGTTTCGGATTACCGGCCAAGGCATGCCACTGATGCACAGCCCACAGTACGGCGATCTGTATGTAACGGTAAGTGCCGTCTTGCCTACCAACCTTTCACCAGAGGCACGCCGCTTAGTCGAAGCATTACGCCGTCTCACCGGCGAGTAGGGGGTATTTGGGCCATTTATACACATTGCTTGACACAAACGCTCAAGAGCGGTATATTACAAGGCAATAATCCACGACAACAGTGATGTGTAGGTGTACCGGGCGGTACAGTGATCACGCTCAAAGACAGAGCGTGGCGCTTCCCTGTATCTTCCATTATTATCATTATTTAAGAATTTTCTACCACGTGCGAACGTTGTGGTGAGACGACGTACTCGCACCGTATCGCTGCAATTGCAAAAGCGAGAGCGCGCTCGCACCTCCTCGTTGCCGAGGTCGTGCGAGCGTGTGTTTCTTTGTACCTTTGGCATCCGTTTTTATTAGTGAAGATCAAGGAACCAGCAATGTACCTTCCTGCGCGAGACCCAGCCCGACTTTACGATCCGCGCTTTGAGCACGATGCCTGTGGTATCGGTTTCGTGGCCCGCGTCAACGGTCGGGCAAGCCACGATATTCTTGAGCTGGCTCTGACCGCTTTGGGCCGCCTTGAACATCGCGGTGCTGTGGCCGACGACGCTCGTACCGGTGATGGCGCTGGTGTGTTGACCCAACTACCACGCCGTCTGTTACAGCGCGAGCTGGCCGCAGCCGGAATAACCGTCGCCGATGCCGATCTCGCGCTTGGTATGCTGTTCTTGCCTGCCGATCCCGATCAGTGTACCAAGGCCTGCTCACTAGTTGAGCAGGCCCTGAACAAACATCGCTTGCCCTTGCTCCGCTGGCGCGAGACACCTATCGATCCGGACGTACTCGGTGAGCGTGCGCGTAAGGCAATGCCCACGATCCGCCAGATTATCGTGGGGCGCCCACAGGGTCTCGATGATCGTACCTTCGAGCGCACGATTTTCCTGGCGCGTAAGGCAATGGAAAAAAGCTTCCGGCAGGCTGGTTTGCCGGCATACATTCCCTCGTTCTCGTCACGTACTGTGGTGTACAAAGGGTTGCTGCTCGGTTCCCACCTGGCCGATTTCTACCTCGACCTGCGCGATCCCGATTTCACCACTGCCCTGGCCGTGTATCACCAACGCTACAGCACCAATACCTTCCCTACCTGGGATCGGGCCCAACCGTTCCGTATGCTGTCGCATAACGGTGAAATCAATACGTTGCAGGGTAACGTAAACTGGATGCGCGCTCGTGAGCAGGCGATTACGCTACCGGACGATTTTCTGCCCGATGGTCCTCCGCCGATGAGTGAACTGTTGCCGGTAATCGATGAGAACGGTTCCGACTCGGCAATGCTCGATAATACGCTTGAGCTACTGGTGATGGCCGGACGTGATATTCGGCACGCCGTGGCCATGTTGGTACCAGAAGCATGGGAAAAGGTTTCCGATATCGACCCGACCTTGCGCGCTTTCTATCAATATCACGCTTGCTTGATCGAGCCGTGGGATGGCCCGGCAGCACTCGCTTTCTCCGATGGTGTTATCGTTGGTACGTCGCTCGACCGCAATGGTCTGCGCCCGGCCCGCTATCTCATTACCGATGATGGCTTGGTTGTTTCCGGCTCAGAAGTAGGAGTAGTTCCTATCCCCGAAACACGGATTGTCTGCAAAGGCAAACTCGGCCCCGGGCAGATGTTGGCAGTCGATGTTGCCGCCGGTCGAATTTACACCGATAGTGAGGTGAAGGCGCTCCTCGCATCGCGCCGGCCGTATGCCGAGTGGCTCAATGAGCATCTGTGTTATCTGCCGGCCGACCTACCGGTACCACCGACTGAGAATGAAGACATCCAACCACTGCAAATGGCGTTTGGCTATACCTCTGAGGAGCTGAACGTCATCTTGAAGCCGATGGGCATGACCGGTCATGAGCCGGTTGGCTCGATGGGTGATGACACACCGATCCCACCACTTTCGCAGTGGGAACTAGGCCGCCCGTTGTTCCACTTCTTTAAGCAGCGCTTCGCCGAAGTGACGAATCCTCCTATCGACCCGCTCCGCGAAGAGTTGGTCATGTCGCTGAGTGTTGGGATTGGCCGCCGACGTTCGATCTTACTCGAGACGCCTGAGCATGCCCATCTCTTGCAGTTGACATCACCGATCTTGACCGATGCACAGTTGCAAGCAATTCGCGATCAGACCGATCCGCTGCTGCGTTCAGTAACGATCAGCGTGCTCTTCCCGGCACATCACATTACCACCGAGCAGATGCTCAAGGCGCTTGATCGGGTGAGTGAAGAGGCAGCAACAGCCGTTGTCGATGGTGCAGCCATTGTGATCTTGAGCGACCGCGGTGTGAACGCTGAACAGGCTGCTTTGCCGATTTTACTGGCGACCGGCGCCGTTCATCATCACTTGATCCGTACCGGTTTGCGCTCACGAGTGAGCTTGCTCGTCGAGACAGGTGAGGCGCGTGAAGTACATCATATCGCAGCGCTGATCGGTTACGGCGCTGAAGCCATTAATCCGTATCTCGCGTTGGCGAGTGTGCGCCGGATTACTATCGAGCGTGACGCTGTACGCCAACGGGCGGAGCACGGTGTAAGTCAGGAAGCTGTCGAGCCGTACCGGCATGCCCTGGCTGTCGAGGCTGAACAACATTTCATCCACGCCCTGGAAAAGGGGCTGCTGAAGATTATGTCAAAAATGGGTATCTCGACTCTTGACAGCTATTGTGGTGCCCAAATTTTCGAGGTAGTCGGGCTGGCGCAAGAGGTGATCGATCGCTGCTTTACCGGTACGCCTTCGCGCGTCGGTGGTATTTCGTTTGAGCGGATTGCCCGCGACCTTGCCGTGCGCCATAGCCGAGCTTTCAAGACGGAACGTGTAATCCTACCGCATCCCGGCTTTTACAAGTTCAAGAAAGATGGTGAGTATCACGCCTTCAGCCCGGCAGTCGTGCATGCGTTACACAAAGCGGTACGTAGCCCGCACGCCCTCAACGGTGATAGCACAGGACCCACCCTAAGCCGCGAAGGTTATGCGATCTACCGCGCTTACGCCGATCTCGTCAACAATCGGCCGCCAACCGAGCCGCGTGATCTGCTGGAATTCGTACCCGCCGGTCCGCCGGTACCAATTGAAGAGGTCGAACCAGTCGAGTCGATTGTGAAGCGGTTTTCGACGGCAGCGATGAGCCATGGCTCGACCAGTTCAGAAGCACACGAGACGCTGTCGATTGCAATGAACCGGCTAGGCGCAATGGCCAATAGCGGCGAGGGTGGCGAAGCGCCGGAACGCTACCACGATGAACGCAATTCACGGATCAAACAGGTAGCGTCGGGCCGATTTGGCGTCACGCCAGCCTATCTAGCAAGCGCCAGCGAGTTACAAATCAAGATGGCCCAAGGCGCGAAACCCGGTGAGGGTGGGCAATTGCCCGGCCATAAGGTGAATGAGGAGATTGCTCGTATTCGACATACCGTGCCCGGTGTCGCACTCATTAGCCCACCACCCCATCACGATATTTATAGTATTGAGGATTTGGCCCAGTTGATCTACGACCTCAAGCAGGTCAATCCCAATGCACGGGTATCGGTGAAGCTGGTAGCGACTGCCGGGGTAGGTACGGTAGCGGCAGGCGTTGTCAAAGGCTATGCCGATACGATTCTGATCAGCGGCCACGCCGGTGGTACCGGTGCTTCACCACTGAGCAGTATTAAAAATGCCGGCGTGCCGTGGGAGTTGGGCTTGGCTGAAACTCAACAAACCCTCATTCTCAACGGGTTACGCGAGCGGGTACGGTTGCGTGCCGATGGTGGGCTAAAGACAGGGCGTGATGTCGTGATTGCCGCGCTGTTAGGGGCTGATGAGTTCTCGTTCGGTACGGCAGCATTGGTGGCCGAAGGCTGTATTATGGCACGAGCGTGTCACAACAATACGTGCCCGGTCGGAATCGCTACCCAACGTGCCGATCTGCGGGCTAAGTTCCCCGGCAAGCCGGAGATGATCATGGCCTTCTTCCGCTATCTGGCGCAAGAAGTGCGTGAGATTCTTGCCAGCCTCGGCTTACGCTCGATCGATGAAGCGGTTGGTCGCACCGACCTGCTGCGACAGCGTAAGGTTGGAGTCGAGTCTGCCGACATGTTGGATATGACACCGGTGTTGGGTGCAGCCTCGCTCATCGGCTATGGCCCGATCCGACACAATGGAAAACCCAATTCCTTGCCTGCCGAAGAGAGTCTCAATGATCGGATTATGCGTGACGCCGGCCCTGCCCTTGCTGCCAGCGGGCCGGTGCGCTTACAGTATCAGATTAACAACTGTGACCGCTCAGTAGGTGCACGATTGGCAGGAGCGATTGGGCAAATGTACGGTGATAAAGGGCTGCCTGCCAATACGATTACGATTACGTTCCACGGTCACGCCGGACAGAGCTTCGGTGCCTTCAATGCACCGGGAATGACGCTGCGTTTGATCGGCGATGCTAACGATTACGTTGGTAAAGGAATGGCCGGTGGTCTGATCACCATTGCGCCGCCCCCGGAAGCTCAGTACGTCTGGCATGAGAACGTGATTGCCGGTAACACGCTGCTCTATGGCGCGACCGGTGGTGAATTGTACGTCGCCGGGCGAGTAGGTGAGCGCTTTGCCGTTCGTAACTCCGGCGCAACGGCAGTGGTGGAGGGCATTGGTGATCACGGTTGTGAATATATGACCGGCGGCACGGTCGTGGTGCTCGGTCCAACTGGTCGGAACTTTGGCGCCGGTATGACCGGTGGTGTCGCGTATGTTCTTGACGAGCAGGGGACGTTTGCCCGACGCTACAATCCCCAGTTGGTCGAGTTGCGCCCTCTGAGTGACCGCGATGAGATGCGGCTGCGCGATCTCATTCGTCGCCACGTTGAATTGACGAAGAGCCTACGCGGAAGCGAGATTCTAGCCCGCTGGGATCGGTATCGCCACCTGTTCCTCACCGTCCGACCGCGCGATGCCGTAGCGCAGATCGAAGCCGCCGCCGAAGGCACCGAAGAACCGACGAAAGCACATGCAGCCTAAGCTGTATTGAGACACTGGCAGACGGGAATAACTCCCGTCTGTCAGCTTTTTATCAGGTTGCAGACCGGAAAGATCGTGGTAAGATAAGGCGCTGCATTAGATTGTGCAGCAAAAATGATAGATAACGTTGGGTGTTACTCAGGTATGCTGGACACCAAATGATTCTGGCACACCCACGTGTCCGTTCATCAACGAATGCCCGCGATCTGAAAAAGAGGGAGAAGAGCCGCGTATGCTCTGGATTAGCCTGATTGCGCTCATGGTGTTAATCGCAGTCTCACCGGGAATAATGCTATACATTGAGCAGCGGCAGGCCACTACCGGTCATTTTGAACAGACCGGAGACACGCCACCGTCTCACCACGATACACCTTAGACGGTGCTGTCAAGCGGGTAAGGCATGCAGACACAGGCCGGCCCATGATCGAACATTCACCAGCCCCAGTTATCGCGAAACCAACAAGACACCAGCGGATACATCAAACACAACGCTGGTTACGGGTTGGTTTTTTCTTAATCGATCAGATTCTGATTTTTACCGGTTTTGTGTTGGCGTATGTGTTACGGTACCAGATTCTCTGGCCACCACCGTTCGATCAGATTGTGGCTGAGGTGGCCATCGAGAACATGGTACCTTTTCGCGCATTCCTTCCCATTGTTTTCATTCTCCAAGTCCTATTGGGTGTGCGGTTTGTGGTGCGCGGCTTCTACCGCCCAAGCCGCCGGATGACGCTCACCGATGAGGCTACCGCTATCACCGGCAGTGTGATCACGATGACTGCACTGCTCATTGTGGTGGTATTTCTGCATCGACCTTTCTTCTATTCACGGCTCATTTTTGCGTTTGCTGCCGTTACGATCATTGCTTTGCTCCTTAGTTGGCGCATCTTGCTGATCGGGATACGGCATTGGTTCTGGTCGCGCGGGCTTGGGCGCGAGCGAGTGGTTGTCGTGGGTAGTACCGGTTTGGGGCAATTGGTCATGCATGCGCTCACCGCCTCGCCGGGAGCAGGGTACACGTTGGTCGGCTATCTTAGCGATCAGCCGATCATTTCCGGCAACCGCGCGCGAGTATTTCATCATCTCGGCGACCTGCATGATCTCGAACAGGTCATCGAGGCGTACCACATCCAACAGGTGATCATCGCATTACCTTTCTGGCAATACGATCAATTGCCGGAATTGGTGGCACGCTGCCAACACATGGGGATCGAGTATCAGATTGCCCCGGATATTTATCAACTGAGCTTTGACCGCGTCGACATTATGCATCTGAGCGGTGTACCGTTATTGCAACCGAAGGAGATCCAACTCCACGGATTGAACCTGTTCTTCAAACGAACATTTGATCTAGCAGCGGTACTGCTTACCTTGCCGATAACCGTACCACTTGCGGCGATCATCGCGCTTGTGATCTGGCTCGACTCTGGGCGACCGATCATTTTTCGCCAGCAACGTGTCGGTAAAAATGGACGTTTGTTTACCTGCTATAAGTTCCGCACCATGATCCCTGATGCCGAACAACGCCGACGTGAGTTATTGGCATACAATGAAGCTGATGGCCCGTTGTTCAAAATGCGTGACGATCCACGAGTGACCCGCGTCGGACGTTGGTTGCGTCGCACGAGTTTGGACGAATTACCACAACTCTTCAACGTATTGCTCGGTGATATGAGTTTGATCGGCCCCCGACCGGCATTGCCAGAAGAGGTCGAGCGGTATGAGCCGTGGCATCATCGGCGGCTTGCGGTGCAGCCAGGTTTGGCCTGCTTGCCGCAAGCGTTGGGGCGGAGCGAGATCTCGTTCGACGAACAAGTGCGGCTCGATATCTATTACGCTGAAAATTGGACGTTTAGCCTCGATCTGCGGATTCTGATGATGGTCATACCGGCGATTTTGTCCGGTCGCGGCGCGTGGTAATGTATTGGTTCACCGGTCAACGATTAGAGCGATCTGTGTGGTTATGGCTAGCCGCGGCTGTCTTGGTCGGGGTTGGTATTACGCTCATTCCACCACTTTTCGCCGTAAGCTGGCTCCTCGGTCTGGCCGCGCTCGGTTTGGCGGTGTGTGATCCGATTTGGCCGGTAGCGCTGGCCGTGCTCTCGGTACCATTCCAGCAATTGGTCACGCTGCCCGGTGGGCTGAGTGTGACCCAGTTCTGTTTCATCCTGGTGGCCCTAAGCTTCCTCTGGCAATTGTCCCAACGACGGTGGCCTTGGCCGGATATGCCGGGAATTGCTTTGGCTGTTTTCCTTTGGACACTCGCCGTGACCGCCGCTTTGACGCCACTTAGCCGCAGTGAGGGACTAAAAGAGACACTCCGTTGGGGAACAGTGCTCCTGATCTACCTTGCTGCAATGAGTGCGCTGCAGGACCCTGATCGAGTACAATGGCGACGCGCCGTACTCGTTGCCTGTTTGCTCGCTGCCCCGGTGATAACGGCGTTGATCGGTATTGGTCAACACCTGACCGGGATCGGCCCGGCGAGTTTTGTCGTTGGGGGCGGGCGGGTGCGCGCCTATGGCACGATTGGTCAACCAAACTCGTTTGCCGGCTACCTGAATCAGGCATGGCCGTTGGCAACCGGTTTTGGCCTAGTGATGATCGCCGCACATCGTTGGCACACCTGGCGCGATAGGTTGCACTTAGGCGTCGTCTTCATCACGGCGGGTAGCTTGATTGGTGGATTACTGGTGAGCTTTTCGCGTGGTGGCTGGTTAGGAGCAGCACTCGGTGCAACGGTCATGACGGTTGTGCTTGGCGTCTGGTACGGACGACAGATGCTGCGACAAAGCATACCGGTTATCCTTATGGCAGTATTTGGTGGAGTGATCCTGTTGAATAGTGGGCTGCTACCGACCGCATTGAGTAGTCGGCTTACATCCATTATCGTCAATCTCCAGCCGTTCGATGTACGTAATATTGAGATCACGCCGGATAACTTCGCCGTCGTCGAGCGAATGGCGCACCTGCAAGCAGCGTGGCATATGGTGCGAGAACGGCCGCTATTGGGAGTAGGACCGGGAAATTTCACCATCGCCTACGAACGGCTGGTGTATAGTGGGCAGACACCCACATGGATTAAACCATGGTATGATTCTCGTGGTCACGCTCACAACTACTACCTACACATCGCTGCCGAAAGTGGTTTGATCGGATTGAGTGCGTATCTGCTCTTGCTAGGTAGCGTTTGGCATACTGCGGTGCGAGCAGTTCAACAAGCGAGCGATTGGTTTACACGCGGTATCGCCCTGGGTGGCATAGGAGTGGTGAGCACACTAAGTGGTCACAATCTCTTTGAAAATCTGCATGTTTTGAATATGGGAGTGCAGTTTGGGACAATCATTGCGCTTATCGCGACCATCAGTATCGGTCGTACTGAACTGCGCAATTGCAAAGAGGACCTATGACTTATCTCGTGACCGGCGCTGCCGGCTTTATCGGGAGTCATCTGGTTGATCGCCTCCTGGCCCGCGGCGAACAGGTGATTGGCCTTGACAATTTTGTCGCCTACTACGATCCGGCCCGCAAACGACGGAATCTAGCCCAAGCGCTACAACACGCGGGGTTTACCCTTATTGAAGGGGATATTCGTGATGCGGAGACCGTCGCTGCCATCTTCAGCCGCTACCGACCGCGGGCAGTGGCTCACCTTGCCGCTATGCCTGGACCACGCCCCTCGATAGCCAATCCGCTCCTGTACGAGTCGGTGAACGTTGGCGGGAGCGTGGTCATTCTCGAACAGGCATGTCGTGCCGAAGTAGCAAATATCGTGATCGCGTCGACCTCATCGGTCTACGGTAAAGCCGGTCGTGTTCCGTTCCGCGAAGACGACCCAACCGACCGACCGTTGTCACCGTATGCAGCCACAAAAAAGGCGGCTGAAGTTCTCGCATACACGTTCCATAGCTTGTACGGGATTCCGACCAGCGTCGTGCGCTTTTTTACCGTCTATGGGCCGCGTGGACGACCGGATATGACCCCCTATCTCTTTGTCGAGCGGATGGTACGGCGCCAACCGATCACGCTGTTTAACGGTGGAGTCAATCTGTTCCGCGATTATACGTACATCGATGATATTGTCAGCGGTGTGATGAATGCGCTCGACCGACCACGTCCCTACGAAATCTTTAATCTCGGTCATTCGCAACCGGTCGAACTATGCCGGTTTGTACAATTGCTCGAACAGATCACCGGTTATGCTGCCAAGATCGAGGTTAAGCCACTGCCGGCCACCGAACCGCCGATCACCTTCGCCGATACAGCGAAAGCCGGACAATTACTCGATTTCGTACCGACCATTGCAATTGAAGAGGGGTTAGAGCGTTTTTGGGCATGGTACCGTGCAGAAGTGAATCGATAGCCTGTCGCCTTGCAGATATTCCGTAAGCGTAGCTACGATCATGTCGGCCAGCAAACCATCATCAGTACCTACACATGGGAAGGCGATTACATCTATGAGTGATCGTCCATCGGTGGTTGACATCACAAACGATTTACCTGAATCCAACCAAGCAGAGCGCGATGATTTCTCACTCGGTCAACGATTGCGTCAACCGCGCACTCTTATCTCGTTTGGATTGGCAATCGCGATCATTATATTTGTCGTCCGTGGTCTCGACATTGACATTGCGACCACGTGGCAATACATGCGTTCAGCCGATCTGTGGCTCCTTGGGTTAGGGCTGGTGGTTTTTTATCTCACCTTCCCCTTACGCGCGCTGCGCTGGCGTATGTTACTGACCAACGCCGGTGTACCGTTACAGGCTGGCCGAAGCAGTTGGGCTTCATTGCCGGCTTTAATCGAGTATATCTATCTGTCATGGTTTGCCAATTGCATTGTACCGGCCAAGCTCGGTGATGCATACCGTGGGTATCTACTCAAACACAACGGTAACGTCTCCTTTTCGGCTACCTTCGGCACGATTTTTGCCGAACGGTTGCTCGATATGATCGGCCTGTTTAGCTTGCTCGTGCTCTCCGGGTATCTTACCTTTGGTGCGCATATGCCCGAAGGTACCCAGATTGTATTTGGCTTTGGAGCGCTCTTGGTCGTGATTATTATCAGTGGTCTGGCCGGCATGCGCTGGCTAGGGCCGCAGATACGCTGGTTTATTCCACGCCGTTTGCATCGCGTCTACGGCAATTTTGAGCAATCGGCACTACGGTCGTTTGCGCCGGCAATCCTTCCCCGCTTATTTGCATTCACCGGTGCCATTTGGTTGCTTGAAGGCTTTCGGCTTTGGTTTGTCATTCAATCCTTGCATCATACCGGTCTTGATCTGAACCTCGCCGCGATTATTTTTATTGCGTTAGCATCGTCACTGCTGACCGCACTCCCAATTACCCCCGCCGGTTTGGGGGTGGTCGAGGGAACGATTACCGTCGTCTTGACCCTCTTCGGCATTGCAACGAGTCTTGGTGGGGCAGTTACGTTACTCGACCGGCTGATCAACTTCTGGAGTATTGTCGTGTTTGGTTTCATCCTCTATCTGTTCAGCCCGCGGAAGTAATGATGCGTATCGGAGTGGATTTTACAGCGGGTATTTGGCAAGGAGCAGGGATTGGTCGCTACACGCGAGAATTGGTGCGTGCTGCTGCCCAAGCCGGGCCTGATCTGACGTTTCACCTCTTTTACGCGGCCGGTGGGATCGGGCCAGATAACCCCTTTATCCATTATGCCCAGGAGCTAGCGGCTACCTATCCAAATGTTACGTTACGGCCGCTACCGATCAGCCCTCGCCTGCTCACGATCATCTGGCAACGGCTACGCTTACCACTGCGGATCGAGTGGCTTATCGGACCGATGGATGTGGTGCATGCACCGGATTTTGTCTTACCGCCGACGCGGTCGCGTACCCTGCTGACCATTCACGACCTCACGTTTTTGGTCGAACCGGGTTGTGCCGACCCCAGCTTGCGACGCTATTTGAGCGAGGCTGTTCCCCGTTCACTCCGACGGGCTGACCTGATTGTTGTTGATTCACAGTCGACGGCAAACGATTTAGGTCGACTCTATGGCATACCGAGCCGGCGTGTGCGTCTGCTCTACCCAGCCGTGGATGCACGTTTTCGACCATTACCGTCGGATGAACTAGCCACGGTGCGCACAAGGCTAGCACTACCGGATCGATTCCTGCTCTTTGTCGGAACGCTGGAACCGCGTAAAAACCTTGTACGTCTGTTACATGCTTTTTCCCTGTTACAATCTGACTATCCCGATTTGCAGCTTGTCATTACCGGACGACGTGGTTGGTTGTATGACGAGATTTTTACCGCGGTAACACAGTATCAGGTGACCGACCGAGTATGTTTTCTCGATTTCGTTGCCGATAACGATCTACCGGCATTGTATAATTTAGCCGAAGCCTTCGTTTACCCATCGTTGTACGAAGGGTTTGGCTTTCCGGTACTCGAGGCACTCGCTTGTGGAACGCCGGTTGTCACGACTAAAGTAGCGAGCCTACCAGAAGTGGCCGGATCGGCAGCCATTATGGTCGATCCACTTGACAGCGAGGATATTGCAGCCGGTATCCGGGTCGCTCTGAGCAATCCGTTACCGTTACGCGCTGCGGGGCCATTGCAAGCCGGTAAGTTTCGCTGGGAGCAAACCGGGCAGCATCTCGTTGCGATTTACCGTGAGTTGGCGGCAATGATCGCGGCCACGTGAGGAATGATTTGTATGATGCAACCGAAAGATCTCACCGCCGAAGCTCTCAGCCGCGGCGCTTTACCGGGTCGCGGTTATACGATTGCGCGTCGGATTTCACAGATTTTGCATCCAGTGCCGCTTGGCATTGTTAGCATCTTCATCGTTGGTATCTTTGGGAACGATAACCGTGTGAGCGGATTGTGGTGGTCGTTGTTCTGCACGTTTCTCCATGTCGTCCCGCCAACGATCTTCTTCAATATTCGTCTCCGTCAGGGGGCGTATAGCGATGATGATATTTCGGTTCGTACCCAGCGCAACGAACTGTATCTGTTTGGGATGGCTAATGTGCTGATCGGGACGGCGATTCTGTGGGTATTACAAGCACCGCTCCCGATGTTAGCGATGCTGGTATCGGTAGCAGTGATGAACCTGCTATCATTTATCATCAACCTATTTTGGAAAATCAGTATTCACTCGGCCAGTATTGGTTCGTGCGCTACGCTGGCCAGTATATATCTACCTACACTTGGTGGAATATGCTGGGCGGCAGCTATCGTGCTGGGATGGGCACGCTTACGCACTCGTAACCATACGCTGATGCAGGTGATTGCCGGCATGAGTTTGGCGGTAGTCTGCGTGCTTGGCGTGTTCCGGTTGTTTGGGTTGGTGTAAGGGAGGCCTATGGCGCGCCGTGAAGGGATTAACCCCGATGCCGTCTATTCACGTGAAGAAGTCGCTCGCTTGCTGGGTGTAAGCCTCAGTACGGTCAAGCGACTGATCAGCAGCGGCCAACTTGCCGCCAGCCGTCCGGCCGGTTTGCGCCGCGTTTTTATCCGCGGCGCAAGTGTATTAGAGATGCTGGAAACAACGCGGATCAACGGTGAGCATGAGTCGTAAGCAATGAAGATCTCACTGCGTTGACGCCGAATCGGTACGTTCGTCTGATTGTGCCGGCAACGCACGGACGATAACCCGCTGCTTGAACTTATCAGGACCATTGGGCGGCCAACACGTGATCATCGTTACCACTTCGTAGCCGGTTGGGGCAATGTAGCGCGCATTAGCAAGACGTTGTTCGGGCGAAACACCCTCTTCATCAACCACAATCCGTTCCACTACGGTATAGCGGTACGGTTGACCACGACTGTATACGATGACTTCATCACCCGGTTTGAGATAGAAGAGATCTTTGAAGACGCGACCGTACCCTCCAACATGACCGGCCAAGACAATATTCTCCCCCTCACCGGGATTGGCCGAACCGCGATGCTGACCGACGGCGTACTCGGCAACCTGCCAGACTGAGATCGGTTGACCATTCTCTTCGACGGTCTCCCAACCTACTTCGATCACTTTCGAGTCTACGTTAATCGCCGGAATCACCAAGCGTTCTACCGTTGCCACCCAATCGGCTTGCAGCGGTTCAGGAGGCTCTGAAATGAGCAGACCACTATCGATAGCGCTGCTCGTTGAGGTAGGTACCTCTTGAGTTGTGCGTGCAACCGATGATGGATCGAGCGTATCGGTCGTACCGGTTACGGGGGAGGTGACCGATAGTTCGGGTAATAACGGCAAAGGCCGCGCATCGGCCGGGCGAAAACCACTCGTTATAACACGCGGTGCAGGGAGTGGCGAATCACCGCGTGCAGCCCAGCGGTAGTACTCGATTTGCAATGTCGTCACCAAGACGTACAATAACACTCCGATACCAAACAGCATCAGAAGGGTCCCCAGCAACCATCGGCCACGATGATGCGCCGGTACCTGTCGCCAACTGACGACATGCCAAAGACGTTCGCTAAGTGGGTTCAGGCGGAGCATTAACGATTCACCTCATCACTACAGTCTGTTATCAGTATACCACGCAGCATGCAGCAAGCGTCGGATTGTATGATACGGTACGTACAATGCAGTGTAGCGGATGGGTAGCGCACTGCAATAACAGAGCGGGGCGAGTCTGGGCAGTTCTCCAATGTTCCGACAGTAATA
The DNA here is from genome assembly GCF_056331925.1 of Chloroflexus sp. Taxonomy (NCBI): domain Bacteria; kingdom Bacillati; phylum Chloroflexota; class Chloroflexia; order Chloroflexales; family Chloroflexaceae; genus Chloroflexus; species Chloroflexus sp. Next base: position 17,589 of record NZ_JBWGQH010000026.1, on the reverse strand, counting down.
AAGCTAGATTCACGAAGCTTTGGTGATCCGGCGGCTCAAAAGCCTGGCAAGGCGAGGAAAAGTCGGCGTGCAGAGCAACGCGAATGAGAGTTAATTATCCCGGCGCAACGAACGGTTGTCACTCAACCAGGCGTGGGTTGCTCACCCAATCAGCGCTTCGGTTGAATACCTGACGGCTGTACGAATCTTATAGCTGCTCGATAAGGTGCAACCCACCTATCGCTGTGGTCGCTATTAGTTATTATTCTGCCGCACTGAGTGAACAAAGGCCAACATGCCCGGCGTAGCGATGAGCACATGGCTCTTACACTCATGGTCAGCTTGCCGCTATCGAAACCCACCCTGGCTTCCCCGGCGATACATCAATGTGGTGATCTGGATTGTCGATACCACAACGAAACGTGTAGAGCACGCTGTTGCGCACCGCTTGTTAGTTTGCTCGCCGCTTTGGCTCAGTTTTTGGCTATACCTTAGCACAGGGTGTGAAACTGACAAATTACCCTAACAACGGACGAGAGGTCACAACCACTGCCTCCTGCCCCATCGGGGTGTAGCTACGCTCAATGAGAGCTGCGGCCCATCTTCGGTCTTTCTTTCGTTGACAAAATATGCCTTCGTTGATATATTAAGTGTAATAATTACACTATTTTGGAGTGTCTTATGAACGGCGCACAGCTCCGCACCGCCACCGGTATTCTCTTTACCGATCAATACCAGTTGACGATGGCCCAGCTCTATTTTCGCATGGGCATCCACGAACGCACCGCCCAATTCGATCACTTCTTCCGTCAGCCACCGAACTACGGTTTGCACGTTGCCGGTTACTGTATTGCCGCCGGGTTGGAATGGTTGCTCGACTGGATGGAGACGGCGTATTTCGGCCCAGCCGAGATCGAGGTATTACGTGGTCAACGTAACCGTGTTGGTAAGCCGATTTTTGGCGAGGACTTTCTCGCTTATCTGCGTGCTCATGGCAACTTTAGTGGGATCACCATGTGGGCGGTGCCTGAAGGGCGTGTCGTGCATGCGCAGGCGCCGATGACCATCGTGCGAGGGCCGTTGTTCATGGCGCAGATTCTTGAGACCGCGTTGCTCAACCATCTCAATTACCAGACGCTGGTGGCAACCAAAGCTAGCCGCATCCGCGAAGCAAGCGGTGCCAGTACAGTGCTCGAGTTTGGCTTACGGCGTGGGCAAGGTTTGGGGGCAAATGCCGGTACACGCGCAGCTTTGATCGGTGGTGCTGACTTTACCTCAAATGTCGGTCTGGCCTACACCATCGGCCAAACCGCGAAAGGAACCCATGCCCATGCAATGGTGCAGTCGTTCCTCGCCCTTGGTATGAGCGAACTCGATGCCTTCCGTGCTTATGCAGAGGTCTACCCTGACGATTGTCTGTTGCTTGTCGATACGATCGACACGTTACAAAGCGGTGTGCCCAACGCGATCCGTGTTTTTGAGGAGTTACGCGCCAAAGGTCATAAACCGGTTGGGGTACGGCTCGATTCGGGCGATCTTGCCTATCTCGCCATCCAGACGGCCCTGATGCTCGATCAGGCCGGTTTTCCCGATACCGTAATCGTCCTCTCGAACGATCTTGATGAACTGGTGATCTGGCAAATTCAGAGCCAAATTGCCCAAGAAGCACGGCGTTACAACGCCGACGCCGATGCGATCATTCGGCGATTGGTGTACGGTGTTGGGACGCGGCTCGTTACTTCACACGGTGAAGGTGCCCTTGGCGGAGTTTATAAACTGGTAGCAGTCCATGATGGTCAAACGTGGCAACCGGCGATCAAAATCGCCGAGAGTGCAGTGAAACTGACCAATCCTGGTCTCAAGCGGGTTTGGCGTTTGTACGATGATCGGGGCAAAGCGACCGCCGACCTGATCGCGCTCGAAGACGAAGATCCGGCGAGTGAAGAGTATATTCGCCTCCGTCACCCAATCGATCACACTCGTCAGCGGCTGCTCAAACGTACCGAGCTGACCGGGATCGAGCCACTACTCGAACCAGCGATGGTGAATGGGCAACGGGTAGCCGAGCCGTTACCACTCGAGCAGATGCGGGCGCGACGTAATGCTGATGTTGAACGACTCGATCTCGGTGTTCGCCGAATTATGAACCCGCATATTTATCACGTCTCGCTTAGTCAACGGTTGTGGGATCTGAAGCAAGAGCTGCTGGCCCGCTTGCAACAGGTCTAGGCGCAGAGGATGGTAAACGCAAAGGCGCTAAGGACGCAGAGAGCGCCAAGGTTTTTTGGTACCTTGTCACCGAGTAGTGCGGTATACAGCTAGACAAGACGCGCACTAAGGACGCAGAGGGCGCCAAGGTTTTTTGGCTGATTGTTATTGTTCGTACCGACCGGCGGTAGCGGGTGCTAAGGATGCAGAGGGAGCAAAGACGCAGTTGAGGCAAAGGCGCAGAGGATGGTAAACGCAAAGGCGCTAAGGACGCAGAGAGCGCCAAGGTTTTTGGGTACCTTGTCACCGAGTAGTGCGGTATACAGCTAGACAAGACGCGCACTAAGGACGCAGAGGGTGCTAAGGTTTTTTGGTACCTTGTCACCGGGTAGTGCGGTATACAGCTAGACAAGACGCGCACTAAGGACGCAGAGGGCGCCAAGGTTTTTGGGTACCTTGTCACCGGGTAGTGCGGTATACAGCTAGACAAGACGCGCACTAAGGACGCAGAGGGCGCTAAGGTTTTTTGGTAGTTATGAAGCGCGCTCATGCCCAGATGATAACATCCTTTGCGACCTTTGCGCTCTTCGCACCTTTGCGTTCCCGGACTTTGCGCTCTTCGCACCCTTTGTGCCTATACATCAGTGTGCTATACTAAGGTTGGCGCCGACGCATGACGCGCCGCCGCTGGGGTTCTTCCCAGAGGAACTTCCCGACTCCTCGCCCGCTACAAGGCGGAAGGCTGCCTCGCGAAACAGTAAGCGAGGGCACCGGTTGAGTAATCGACCGGTGACGCAAGACGGCAACAGAGAATAGTCCCGCCGGGTAACCGGTAAGGGGTGAAACGGTCGGGTAAGAGCCGACCAGCGCCGGCAGTAATGTCGGCGGCTAGGCGACTGCGCCAGCCGATGGGGAGCAAGGTGCGTGGGGCGGGCTTATCGGTGGGAGAATGTGACAGCAATGCATTCGCGGTACCACCCCGCTCGCTCGCATCGCCGCCGCGACGGCAACCCGGGTAACACCCGGCGCGCTAGGAGCGGCCGCTGCTTGGCAGCGAGAGAGATGGCGGCAGAAACAGAATCGGGGGTACGGTTATGCGTCGGCTCGTTTCCCTACCATCTGCTCAACGTTTATCACTGGCAAATCACAATAGAAGACGGAACCTTCACCCGGTGTACTTGTTACGCCGATCGTTCCACCCATATGGGTGATCAGACGGCGGCAAATGGCCAAGCCGAGACCAACGCCATGCACCCGTTCTCCATTCGGTGAGCGAGCACGCTGAAACTCGGTAAAGATTCGTTCTTGATCCTCCGGTGCAATTCCAACCCCAGAATCCTTGACATTAATACGTAGCCATGCCCCGCGCGGTTCGACACTGATCTCGATCCAGCCTTGCGGACGATTGAACTTGATCGCGTTGCTCAGCAGATTGATCAGGACTTGCTCCAACCGACCAATATTGGCTGCGATCTGGGGTACATCAGGCGGAATAGTGACGTTTACGGTCAGATCGCGTTCGCGCACTTGCGGTAACATCTGCCCGACCACATTCTGGATAATTCCTCTCACGTCAACCGGTTCGATCTCAATCTCCAGTTGACCGGCCTCCATCCGTGAAAACTCAAGAATATCGTTGATTTGTCGCATCAGGTTCAGGCTAGCTTGCCGCATATACCCTAAGGTCTCTTGTACCTCAGGACTAAGTTCGCCTAAGATACCGCGGCGTAACACATCGGTGTACCCGATGATCGAGGTCAGTGGCGTTCGTAGATCATGGCTTACTGTAGCGAGAAATGTGGTCTTGAGCCGGTCGGCGTGCTGTACCCGTTCGTACAGGCGAATACGAATAATCGCATCGGTAATCAGTTCGCCGATAGCGGTGACAAGTTCGCTCAGCGCTGGCGTCATCGTCTTCGGCTTATGGCTGGCAAGACCAAGGATACCGGTAGCTTGATGCTCGTGGCGGAGTGGTGCAATTAAGAGTGATTGCAAACCCTCCTGCTGTAACCCGGCAGCCAGAGGATCATCGGTAGCAAGTTCGCTAAGTTGGATGAGTTCGGGTCGACCATGTCGAATACGTTTGATCAATTGTGCGGCAGGCAAACCGGTAATCACCTCGCCTTGCAAGCGACCGGAACCGCTCACGGTGTAATCCACCGCTACCGTAATGTACTGCTTTGTTTCATCGATCAAGCCAATCGATACACGCTCCCAGTGGCCTTCCTGCACGATAATGCGTGCAATCGTGTTAAGCAGTGAATTGGTCTCTTGGGCAGTATTTGCACTGCGGGCAATCGCATTGATCAGGCGTAGAGCAGCAATGTGGCGGGATCGCTCCTGTTCCACCCGCATCCGTTCGCTCACATCACGGATCAACAATAATGAACCGGTTGTAATCCCGGTAGCCGATTGCAGTGGGCGGAGACGAACTTCAATAGCCTGTGTTCCATCATCGAGGATGTATGGTCGATTCGCACTCGAAGGGTTGGTCTGCAGAATGCGTTGCAGATCGTGACCAAACGGTGAATTACGTATCAGGTGGGCAAGTGATCGACCAATCCAGCGTTCTTTCTCGATACCAAGCAGACGTGGTGCGTGTTGATTGATCTCAACGATTAGCCCGCGACTATCCAGAATAATCAGACCATCCGGTAAGCTGGCAATCACCTCTTGTTCAGCCAGCGGTGCCAAATCGAAGAGGTGGTAGCGCACAGTGGTATAAATCCCAAGTGCTGCCGAAATCAAAAGTAAAAGAGGGGTAGGGTCATCATTCCAGGGAACGCGAACGCCGCTAAGAAACGCAATATTGCCCACCGCAGGAATGAGCGCAGCTACCAGCATTAGCCGTGAGTGAAAACGGTGGACCGGCGGTGCTTGCCATGACGAGCGGATCAGTATGATAATCCCAACCGCCAGACAGACATAAGCGTACACGCTATGCACCCAAAAGGCTGGGCCACGGGTGACCGACAACCATAGAAAGGGTCGTGATGTGTCGGCGACAACCGTTGACCACCAAAGGTTGTGGAGATTATTGGTCAAGGCAAAAATTAGCGCGACTAACTCGGGGACAAAGATACCTCGTCGCAACCAGCGTGGCACGCGCCACCACTCACCGGAATAGGCGAGTGCGATTAAGAGCCAACACGGTCCGATCAGCACGATCCCTAAATTCTGCAACAACGACCAGAAGAGTGTCCCTTCAAAGGTCGTGTCTATGATGCTGAGAGCATGACAGAGATTCCACCATGCAATAGCGATCAGTAACAAGGTAAATGGTCTTCCACCGCGATAGTAACGGCGTTGCCACATGAACATTACCAATCCGGCTGCGATAATGGCCGGGATCAGGTAAATCATCATGAAGGGAATTGCCGCCATACTCGCGTCTCACCCTATGTGCGCATTGGTGGTCTTGCAAACAAGATTGGTTTACTTCGAATGGTCTTGTTGCAGCATCCAGAATATAGGTTCGGACTATATCGATTATTGTACCTTAAAACGATAAACGACAAGAGGTACGGTATCTTTCACATTATGCTGATGCGATACTCGGCTTTTCTTTGGCTCACACCTCTGATCCCCTGTAGGTTTTGTCGTAATTCTTGACCATGCCATCTGCTGACACACCGCGTGACAACGGAGTTACCCGACACGAAGTACTCACTACCGAACTGCTATCAACAGAATATATGCTGCCTTCTCGATAGTCACTTGACATTCCAGTTACTGGAAGGTGTATCTTCAGTGTATGTAACAAATCGGTAGTGAGAGGGATGGTATATGTGTACCCCTTACGGTTGTGCGGTAGATGCGAGTGCGGTAACAGGTGACGCGAAGCTGCCTCAGTCTTCGGCTCATCTGTGTCCATCTTGTCAGGCAACCGGTAAAAAGGTGCCAATCCAAACGGTACGTGCGTTAGCTGCGATCAGTTTGCGGCGGGTAACGGCACAAGAGTACCGGTTTTGTCAAACGGCAGATTGTCCGGTTGTGTACTTCAGCAATGATGGTTCACAGACACTAACGGTAGATCACGTTCGTGAGCGCGTGTTTCAGAAAGAAGCTCACCAACCAGATGTGTTTGTGTGCTACTGTTTCCAGTATCAGGTAGGTGATCTGAGCGGAGCGAGCCAGGTCGATTACGAAGCGATTGTTGCTGATATTAAAGCCGGTATTGCTGCCGACCAGTGTGCATGCGATCTCCGGAATCCGCAGGGGGTATGTTGTTTGGGGAATGTCATGCGCATCATCCGCGCTCAAGAGAATAGTTAGAAGTTCTAAATATCCTTGTCGAGAGCAGTGAAGTATGCTATCGTTGTCGCAGCAATCGGTCAGCACTCTCACAAAATGATTATGACCACGGCTGAGACAACTATCTCGATCATTACAACCGATCACGATTTGATCGATCATCTACAGACCTTACTAGGTGCAGAATGGCAACTGGTGTCGGCTACGGAGGTTCATCTCTCCCATCCACATTTGATCGATCTGCGCGTCGCGATCCCGGCTAATCTTGCGGCCCAAGCTGAACAAGCACCGCTGATCGGATTAGTTGCCGACATTGCTGCGATCGGTGAAGTCTTGCGAGCCGGCGCTCACGAAGTCATCACGATGGCCGATCTGCAACCGATCTGTTTGCATCGCGCCATCAGCACTGCGCAGATCCGTTGGCAGATCGAGCAGATGCGCCGTCAGCAACTCGCCGAGGCACGGGCGCAAGTCCAGGCGTTGACGGTGCGGTTGCAGAACGAACAGATCCGTGATCCCCTTACCGGGTTGTATACCCGCCGTTATCTTAACGAGACGTTAGAGCGCGAATTGCGTCGTGCTGACCGAGAACAAATTGTGTTGAGTGCTGTCCTGATCGATATTGACCAACTCGAGCACGTTAACTGGCAGTTCGGTCGTGCCCTTGGTGATGCAGTCATCCAACATCTGGCCACTCTGATTGGGCGTCAGGTACGTGGTGGTGATCTTTTCTGTCGCTATGGAAGTGATGAGTTGCTGCTTTTGTTGCCACGTGTGAGCCGTGAAACGATCTTGCACCGTGCCGAGCAATGGCGGGCGTCGGTTGCAGAAACGATCATCCGCCCTGGAACCCTCGATTTACAAGTGACTATTTCGATTGGTATTGCTACTTTTCCCCATGATGCGCGTAACGCGGTTGAGTTGCTCAATCAGGCGCACGAAGCACTCTACGCGGCTAAGGCGGCCGGCGGCAACTGTGTGCGCTTATGGCCCGGTACTCAGAAGCAAACCCCGTTTGGTGTATAGCCGGATGATGTACAGCAATCTCTTGTCGGGAACAACGTGAACTATTCCCGCGACGTAGGGCTGCGATAGGCAGAAGGAGTGTGATGATATGCGACTGGCAGGAAAACGGATCGCTATTCTACTGGCCGAAGGGGTGGAGGACCTAGAGTTCTACGTGCCGATGATGCGGTTGCAGGAAGAGGGAGCCGATGTGGTTGCGGCCGGGCTAGACTTACGTCCGGTGCGGGGAAAGAATGGGCTTGAGATTGCTCCAACCGCTACCATTGCCGATCTGCGTGCCGATGATCTCTTTGGTCTTGTATTACCCGGTGGCTGGGCACCGGATAAGCTGCGTCGGTATCGCGAGGTGACCGATTTGGTACGCGCTATGGATGCCGACGGTAAGGTGATCGGGATCATTTGTCACGGTGGTTCAATTGCGATCTCGGCGGGTATTGTCCGTGGCCGTCCGGCTACCGGCTCAACCGGGATTAAAGACGATCTGATCAATGCCGGCGCCCACTGGCGCGATGAAGCAGCGTTCCGTGATGGCAATCTCGTGTGGGGGCGGGTTGTCGCAGATATTCCCGCTTTTTGTCGTGAGCTGGTTGCAGCATTGGTTGAGCGCGTATGATGCCGCGGATCGCGTATTGCTCGCCCGTTAACCCGGCTGCGTCGGGTATTTCCGATTATAGCGAGGATCTATTGCCCTATCTTGCCCAATACGCCGACATCACTCTGTTTGTCGACGATGGGCTGCATCCGACGAATCCGCTCCTTCATCAGTACTTAACCATTCAACCCCTGCGCAAACTCGAACATTTTGTTCGGCGTGGGGCATTTGATGCAATTGTCTACCATATGGGCAATAGCCCGGTTCACGCCAGAATTTGGCAGTCAGCCCAACGTATTCCCGGGGTGGTGGTGTTGCATGATTTTGTGTTACACCACTTTATGCTCTGGTATGCCGCGAACGTTCAGCGTGATGTGCAGCGTTATGTGACGATGATGCGCACACGCTACGGAGATGAGGGGTGGCATGTTGCTCAGCTCATGATCCGCTCACGTTTTAGTGCGGCCGCTTTTAGCTTTCCGTGCAACGAAGATGTGCTCGCTGCTGCCCAAGCCGTGATCGGTCATAGTCGGCATATCCTCGATCGCGTGGCCGCGATCCGTCCCGATCTGCCCCGTGGTCTTGTGCCGATGGGTATTCCCTTACCACCACTGATTGACCGCAACGAGGCCCGTCAACGACTTGGTATTCCGCTCGACCGTCCACTATTGGCGAGTTTTGGTCATATCAATGCGTGGAAGCGGATCGAGCCAATGCTGCGCGCGCTTGCTCTCCTGCATCGCGAAGGTATTGACGCCCATTGTGTGCTCGTAGGTTCGGTGTCACCAAACTATGACCTCGATAGCCTCATCCGGCGTCTTGGCCTGCAAACGGCGGTAACGGTGACCGGGTATGTTCCAAGAACACAATTTGAGTACTACGTGGCGGCAGCCGACATTTGTTTCAATTTGCGCTACCCAACTGCCGGTGAAACGAGTGCCAGTCTATTGCGACTACTAGGTGCCGGCAAACCAACGCTGGTCAGCGCAGTCGATGCGTTTTGCGAATTACCTCCTGACGTTGCCGCGCAGGTTGATGTGGATGGGAGTGAGATCGACTTAATCGTCGCCTATTGCCGACGGTTATTGTCCGATCGCCCCTTGGCTGCGGCGTTGGGGGCACGGGCGCGGGAATATGTTGCCACCGAACATACCCTCCCCAGTGCCGCACAGGCGATGATCCGCTTTTTGGCCGACGTATACGGTTGGCCGCCACCTCGCTTGATTCACCCCCAACCCCTCTGGGATCCAACACCGGTCTGTGAACCGGAACCGGTAGAAACGCCGGTGCCAACGACAACCGCACCTACCCAGCCATCGCTTCTGGTACAATCGGCAGCCCGCGCTGCTGCCGAGATCGGTCTGACCGAACACGACATAGATGCGCTGCGTTCGGTAGCGGTGCGGATTAACGAATTAACTGCATGACGACAGAGATTGCTTTTGTCCTTTACTGTGCTGGCAACGATGATCGTCCGGTGTACGCTAGGTACTAGTTCGAGGCCGGTTCGCCGATTATGCCCGTGTCGGTATTCCATTACAGGTAGTCGTACTGGTGATCTGCCTGTTGGTCATCCCATTCTTGTTTCCGTGGTGACTCAGTACCGGTATGTTGAGATCACATTGCCGTTCCTGTCGATGAGAACAGCAGTATCGCGATCACCATCGCCGTCTTGATTATTCCAAACGGCTTGATTGTGTCCCCAGTACACATGTTCATTGGTATTGGTATTGATACTACTACTACCCGTCCATACCTGCACGCGGCCACCAACGTAAGACAAAAAATGGGAAGACAATCGCGTAATATCCAATCGGTCAGATCAACCGGTATCGTTCCCTCGTTCACAATACGGACGTATTCACCCATTACATCATCACTCGGTGGATTGCATTCGATGTAGGTGATGCGTACCGTCGGTGGAATCGACGTCGGCGTCGGTTCATTCGTGCCATTGTCCTGACCGATCACGAGCGGAAGAAAGATATTCTGGGGATTCGTGCTGGTTGAGCAAGGTGGTCCGGCCAATGCCGCTTGGATTTCCGGTGCCACGTTGCTGAGTAGATCAAGTCCGGTACATTGTTCAATACAGGCGATTGAAGAGCGGTACTCAGTCCAATCGTTGCTGAGACCATTGATGTTCGGCATAATCACCGCGACGACTTCAGTCTCGGCATTGATGCGAGCGAGATCATTATCACCCTCTGGTAAGACGACCACGACTTTCCATAAATCGGCAGGAACAACAATCTTCCCGTTCCCAATCGTACCATTACTCCCAATTGTTCCCCCGATCACATAGGCTTCGTTACCGGCACGTACCCGGTTGCGCGTATGTTCTTCGAGTAATCGCCATGGCCCTTGGTTATTATCCGGAGCTTGCGGTACGATATTGGCGAGGTAGAAGGTCTCACGCTGTACCAGATCGCTCGAGAGACGATCGCCGGAAGGGGTGAGGTGACCACAGTCGTAGCCGGTGTTGGTGTAATCACTGTGCATCGCGTATGACCAACCAAGCGCACTGATGGTAGGATCGACGATAAAATTGCCGCTATACCGATCGGTTTGCGCCGGACTGAAATCGGTCAAGGTCAGATGCCAGCTTACCCAGCGTGCAATTCCGCTGTCGCGCTGATAGGCCAGTGCATATACCTCGCGTTCGATTAAGTAGTTGTTGGGCTAAGCTGGATCGGCTACAGCATTGCTCGGATTGCCAAGGGTGAGATGCCGACTCGTTGATGTGTTGACCGCAATCAGCGCGAAATAGGCGCTGAAGAAGGCAATCTGGAGGAGAAGTAAAAGTTATAGATAGCGTCTACTTATGTCTCGATTACCTTCGTTTGTACACCGGCAATCGTGCCATCATCCAGATAACCGATAATGAGTACGGTTACTGTCCCTTCCCCAAAACGATAGACCACCGGATCGCGCAAAGACGCGGCTAAGGTATCACGTAATCCGGCAAAGCCAACGAGTGTCGGTAAATCATCGGTCGTATGCCACGGTTGGCGGGTTGTTAGCGGTGCGAAAAAGTGCTCAAACGATTGGACGCTCACCGGAGTGTTGCGCGGAATATCAAGGGCCTGCGCCACTGTCTGTGGTGACAACGTGATCATACCGAGTATGACCGGGATAAACGGATGATCGCGTTCACTCGGCATACGCAAGTCGCCGGTGGCGGCGTTGAATGCGGCCAGAGCAGCCGTTGCAGCAGGCGAGAACGGTTCCGGCATAGCCATCTCCTCAGTTGATCCACACCAACGGACTACTGAGCTACTATAGTACCATGTCGCGCGTAAAACGAGACCTTATGCTACAATCAGCTTTGCCGGCATACAGAATACAGAATAAGGATACCGGCAACCATCTGAAATTGTGCAAAGGCGGAGTAGCAACAGATGCGGCTCCACCTGTATAGCGTGATAAACGATGAGGAGGGTTATCGTGAGTGAGAAAAAGATCGGCATTCTCGTCGGTCGCGAGTGGTCGTGGCCGCCTGCGTTTATCGAAGAGGTCAATCGGCGCAACGTTGGCGTGCGGGCTGAGTTTATCAAACTAGGCGGGACGCGGATGGCAGAGTTGTGCGACTACGACGTGATTGTCGATCGCATTAGCCATGAAATCCCGTATTACCGGACATTTTTGAAGACGGCGGCGCTCAGTGGAACACGGATTGTCAATAATCCATTCTGGTGGAGCGCTGATGATAAATTCTTCGGCGCATCGTTGGCGACGGCTCTTGGTATTCCCCATCCGCGCACCGTCGCCTTACCCTCGCATTCCTACATTGAAGGTGTGGTTGAAGAGTCCCTGCGTAATCTGATCTACCCAATTCCGTGGAAGGATCACGTGGATTATGTTGGTGGTTTTCCGGTAATTCTCAAACCGGCGTGGGGCGGTGGCTTTAAGAAGGTCTACAAAGTCCATTCGTATGAGGAGTTGTGGCGCGCCTACAATGAGACCGGCATCGAGTGCATGATGCTGCAAGAGTACATCGCATGGGAGAAATATGTACGCTGCATTGTTATTGGTCGTCGCCACATCATGACGATCAAGTTTGACGCCAATGCACCGTGGCCACACCGCTACTTCCGCGATGACAACTATCTCACACCTGACGAAGGCCGACAAGTGGTTGATGCTGCGTTGAAGCTGAATCAGGCGCTCGGCTACGACATGAACACTGTCGAGTTCGCGATTCGCGATGGTGTAGCCTACGCTATCGATTTTACTAATCCGGCCCCTGACTTTGATGTGAATTCTCTCACGCCGTTCTACTTCGATTGGGTTGTACGGACAATGGCCGATTTCACGATTGAATTGGCCTTACAGGGTCGTGCCAAGCCAGAGGAGTTTGCGTGGCATCGTTTGTTGAACGGACCGATGACGCCCGCAACTGCTCCGGTTGTAGCGGCGACGGTGAACAGCGACCCACCGCCCCCTGATCCGGTAGAGGCACCGGCAGCTCCGAAGCGCCGCCGTACCACGAAGAAAAAGACCACAGAAGAGGCCTAAACTGCCCAAAACAGTTCATGAAACGCCAAGGCGCAGGTGTACCCGCAAGCCTTGGCGTCAATCATTAGTAAAGCTTAACATAATCGAACTGAAAGGATGCCTATGACTCTTGTTCAAGCAATCGCCGATTACCATGCCCTACTCGATCCGAAACTGGCGGCTGTCTCGTGGCAATGTTTGACCGAGGAGATGCGGGCAAGACGTTTGTATTTTGGTGAGCGTCCACTGGCTACCGTCCTCCGTCCGCGTCTCATGACGATGACGCAGTATGAGTTGTTACAGCGCGGTACACAGCAGGTTGCCGAAGCCGCCCGCTCGATCGTCGCAGCGGCGTTGGCCGATGATGAAGTCGGGCGGGCTGTGCGTGAGGTGCTGATGCTGACCCCGCTTGAAGAACGGTTGATCGCGATGCCCCCCGGCTACCTCGAGCCGAGCGCACATTCACGAATGGATACGTTCTTGACTGTCGATGGTTCGTCGTTGCAGTTTGTTGAATATAACGCCGAAAGTCCGGCGGCGATTGCTTACGAAGATCTGTTGGCACAGGCCTTTCTGTCGATGCCGGTTATGCAAGAGTTTTCCAAGCGCTATTCGATTATGCCGTTACCGGCACGTCAATATATGTTGCGTACTCTGCTCGATTGTTGGCGCACTGCCGGTAGCCCCGGCCACGAGCCGCGAGTGGCGATTGTAGATTGGTATGGAGTGCCGACGGCTACCGAGTTTGAGATGTTCCGACAGTATTTTAGTGAGCACGGCTTGACCACCGTTATCTGTTCACCGCACGATCTCGTCTTCCGCGACGGACAATTAATTGCCAGGACTGCTGACGGTGGACAGTTGCCGGTAACGATTGTCTTCAAGCGCGTACTGACTAGCGAATTCTTGAGCCATTACGGTGATGATGCGCTTTCGCATCCGCTGGTACAGGCTTATGTTGCCGGTGCGTGTGTCATCGTGAACTCGTTCCGGGCCAAGCTACTCCACAAAAAGTCTCTCTTTGCACTTCTCTCTGATGAACGGTTCCACGAACCACTCAGCGCCGAACAACGGTCAGCAGTAGTGGCCCACGTCCCATGGACACGAGTGGTACGGCCCGGTCAGACAACGTATCAGGGAGAAACGATTGACTTACTGGCGTTTGCCCGCGCTAACCGCGAGCGATTGTTGCTCAAACCGAACGATGAATACGGCGGTAAGGGGATTACTATTGGCTGGGAAGTCAGTGCCGATGCGTGGGATGCCGCTCTCCAAGCTGCGCTCGAGACGCCGTTCGTCGTGCAAGAACGAGTGACGATTGCCTATGAGCCGTATCCGGCGTTTGTCGATGGGCAAGTCGTGATCGCCGATCGATTGGTTGATAGTGATCCCTATTTGTTTGGCACCACCGTGCATGGCTGCTTGTGTCGTCTCTCTACGGTCACGTTACTCAACGTGACGGCGGGTGGTGGAAGTACCGTGCCGGTGTTTGTGATTAAAGATCGGCCATAACGTCTGTATCGGAGTAAGTATGCGGTTCAGTGATGCTCTCGGTCGTCAGCTTGAACTACCTGCACCACCCCGCCGGATCATCTCGCTGGTACCAAGCATGACCGAATGGTTGTTCAGCGTTGGCGCCGGCGAGCGCGTGGTGGCCGTGACTGACTATTGTGTCGAACCGGTGGCAGCGATTGCCCATTTGCCACGGGTGCGTGGCACCAAGAATCCGGATCGGGCAGCGATTATTTCGCTCCAGCCCGACCTGGTTATCGCCGAGCAAGAAGAAAATCGCGAACGTGATGTGCGGGCACTGTCTGAGGCCGGGATCAATGTCTATGTCACTGCTATTCGCAGTGTTGCCGATGCTGTCAAGCAATTGGCTGCTTTGGCTGCTGTACTCGACGTTACGCCGGTAGCAGCGCCGATGCTTGCAGCGATAGAGGCAGCGATTGCTGCGCCTCCTCCGCCAACGCGACGGGTGCTGGCCTTGATTTGGCGCGATCCGTGGATGGCGGTCGGGCAAGCTACTTACGCCGGTGATGTGCTGCGTCTCAGTGGTGGGATCAATGTCGCCATCGAGTTGCCCGGTCGCTATCCACGAGCCACGTTAGCCGAGTTCCTCGCATTCGATCCAGAAGTTATTCTCCTACCGAGCGAACCATATCCGTTTAGCGAACGCGATCTGCCGGCGTTTGCCGAGGTAACCGGACGTTGCCGTCTCGCTTTTTGTGATGGAATGGCGCTGACATGGCCCGGCCCGCGCACGGTGACGGCTCTGACAACATTCCGTCATCTCCTTGAGGATGCGCTATGAACCAATTAATCAGACTGCGTGAAGCGATGTTGGGGTTGGTGATCGGCAAGCGGGCTAATGATGTGCTCAATCGTGGCCCTGCTTCGGCTACGGTAGTTGATGGTGGAGCACTGGCCGGTGCGATCAAACGGGCCGTCAACCAATTTAAGGCGCTGGCAATGGATGAAACCGGGACACAGGTGAACTACGACCGGCTACGTGATCATCCGGCGTACCAGGCGTTTCGCCATGAACTTACCCCGCAATTACAGACGTTCGATCCGACCACGTTACCCGATCGGGCAACACGGTTGGCCTTCTGGATCAATCTCTACAACACGTTGGTGATCGATGCTGTGATTGCTTTTGCGGTTAAGCAGAGCGTTGCCGACGAATTAGCCGGTCTCAGCTTTTTTCAAGCGGCTGCCTATGTGATCGGTGGTCAGCGCTGTTCGCTTAACGATATTGAGCACGGCATCCTGCGCGCCAATCGTGGCCATCCGTTTATTCCTGGCCCCCAATTCGCCGCCGACGATCCACGTTTGGCATGGGTGATCGATCCGCCCGATCCGCGTATTCATTTTACACTAAACTGTGCGAGCCGTTCGTGCCCGCCAATTGCCGTCTATAGCGTCGATCAGATCGATCATCAACTCGACATGGCGTTGCGTCATTTTGTCGCGACTGATGTGACCGTTGATCCTGAGCGTGGTGAGATTCATGTATCTCGCATTTTTGACTGGTACCGCGAAGATTTTGGTGGTCTTCAAGGGATTGTACAGCTCTTACGGCACGCATTGCCCGACGATGAGCGACGGGCATGGCTGTCGCAAACACAACGTGGACGTTTTGTGTTTCGTCCGTACAATTGGGCTTTGAACCGTAGCTAGAAACAGGTAGCAGTGGTGACCGGCTCAATCGTTCGCAGGTGAACTTAATCGTCTGGTCGGTCAACATTAGCCCGACGCTCAAGCAACATCTCCACGCACTGTGGTGAGATGTATCCGACTTCACAAACCTCTCACCGAACATCAACAAACGATAGCTCCCGTGCCGTCGGGACGGATCACCCTCGTCCAAACAAACGATAATTAAGCACCGGAAAGATCGCATCGTAGGTCTCGATTTGTTCGAGGGTGAAGAGATCGGTCGCGCTGAGCGACTCTTGGCGTGCAAGAATCAACAACTGCTCAAAACGATCAAGGTGGCGTTGCCAGCCCAACTCGTGTGGTGCATCGATCCAATCACTTTGTTCGGCAAGGAAAAGCTCGCGGGCAGCCTGCGTCAGTACACGCTCGCGAAGACCTTCCGCAGACGGGTAGGTAGCGACCAAATCGGCAAAGCGCTGCTCGGCATCGGCAAGCGCTTGCCAATACCGCTGTGAAACGGTATTCTGCCGGCGTCCATGCTTATCGGCGATCGCGAGATCGGGGCGTAACGTCACCAAGTCACTTACCCGCAAATCGGTCAACGTCGTTCCCGGATGCGTTAGGCGTAAGCGGGTATCGGTGGCACAACGGGTCAAGACGGCTTGGAACCAAGTTGGTGCCTCAAACCATCTGCTTCCCCACAAGCGTCCATCAATCGGGACGACAACAACCGCTTCCGCAGGCAGTTGTTGGAGGCGGTGTAGTAGTTGTTCGACAAAATGGTTAGCATGTTCTTGCGCACGACGGAGCGCATCATACGGATCGTAGGGCTGTGGCGTATGCGTACCGTTCGCGGTATAGCCGGTAGGATCGTCGGGATTGCGGTAGAGCGGGTCACCGGGATAGCCCAGCTCAACGGAATTCACATGACGGGCCAGCGTATCGTCAATCCCAATTGCCGCCAACCGGCGCGGCACAACCCAACCGGGCAGTGATCCCGATATGACACTCGTCGGCTCAACCAACACGTACCGCAGATCGAGTTCGAGGGCAATGTGCTCAATACCCGGTCGCCAGGCACAGTTGGGTAACCACAAGCCTTCCGGTCGTCTTAGGTGGCGCGAAATGTACAATAAACCGTGTTCGAGTTGTGCGCGCACCATACTCTCATGACTCAAAAAAGGCAGAATCGCATGGCTGGCCGGCAAACAGAGCGGGACGACGATTTCGGCAAGGGTGAGTTCTTGCAGCCGCCCTGCCAGATTCCGGCGGTATCGAGTCGTGAACGTGCGTAAGAGTTGACGATCCCAATCGAGGTAAAACCGGGCTAAGTAGGCACCATGACTGTTGCCTTCCGCTTCAAAACGGTTCAACTCGGCTTGATGATGCGTAATACGATCCTCTAACCATTGCCCGAAATGCTTATTCACAATCGGATCAAGCCACTGTTCTAATGCAATTGGCGAACAGGCAAGGGTGATCGTGATCGGGAGGTGGTGACGTTGCAATTCGCCGAGCAGATCGAGTAACGGTATCAACAACTGCGCAATGACGGTATGTAAGCGCTCCTCACCAATCGGATGCCGTCCGGGATGGCGCACATACGGTGTATGAACTTCGATCACAAATGCTATTGGCATCTTAGCCTCGCCGGTTCCTGAATGACCTACAGATAGTGCAGTTATGTCAGAACTACGGATGTATTGGTGTTACCGGTAAAGGTGTAGGGAGCAGCGTTGGTTCATCAGTTGGTGATGGCGTCACCGTTGCGGGTGATGCAACTGTTACCGTACCGTTAGAGTGTTGGTGTCGCCGTCTCGGTCGGTGTCACGGTTGGTGTCGCCGTCTCGGTCGGTGTTACGGTTGGTGTCGCC
>NZ_JBWGQH010000025.1:52608-68993 GCF_056331925.1 Chloroflexus sp. | reverse complement strand
GTTCAAAACACCAAAATCCCCGTGAGGGGATTGAAACTAAAAACCGCTCTCGTCTTTGTAAATTGCAAAATGCCAAGTTCAAAACACCAAAATCCCCGTGAGGGGATTGAAACACAGCCATAGGAATATACCACAAACATGCGTTCGCGTTTGGTTCAAAACACCAAAATCCCCGTGAGGGGATTGAAACCCGACAACTACTCACTTACCCATCCGGCGAAAGCGATTGAGTTCAAAACACCAAAATCCCCGTGAGGGGATTGAAACCGATTGATGATCCCCCAGATACGCCCCGTCTCTTCATCGCGTTCAAAACACCAAAATCCCCGTGAGGGGATTGAAATGGGCGGGGGGGATGGTGGGGGTTACTCGGCGGTTTTCTTCTTGGTTCAAAACACCAAAATCCCCGTGAGGGGATTGAAACACCATCTCTACGCTACCCTTCTTACTAACGCTCCTAACGTTCAAAACACCAAAATCCCCGTGAGGGGATTGAAACTCGTTTTCAATAGCCGGAATCCAGCGTCGCATCTTTTCCTCCGTTCAAAACACCAAAATCCCCGTGAGGGGATTGAAACGGAACCTTGATGCGATAGGCCCAAACCGGTATTGAAGTTCAAAACACCAAAATCCCCGTGAGGGGATTGAAACCGCAACGAAGCTCGTACCCGTCGCACAGGGTAACGGGTACGTTCAAAACACCAAAATCCCCGTGAGGGGATTGAAACCGCAACATGTGTTGCGCCGGCGCAGGGGGATTGTGACGCGTTCAAAACACCAAAATCCCCGTGAGGGGATTGAAACCGGAGAGACGCTGGAGCGTTGCGCTTGACGAGCATTACTCGGTTCAAAACACCAAAATCCCCGTGAGGGGATTGAAACGCATTACCAAGTTTGCCGAGATGCCATAATCTATGATATTCGTTCAAAACACCAAAATCCCCGTGAGGGGATTGAAACTTCATTGCGTCTCGTTTGCTTGAAATAATCAAGTCGAACGAGTTCAAAACACCAAAATCCCCGTGAGGGGATTGAAACTTTTGTAAACAATCTGCCAGATCAAATACTCGATCGTTTCAGTTCAAAACACCAAAATCCCCGTGAGGGGATTGAAACGTGTCTAAGCTTTGATCGACCATTCGGTCGATCATGCCTAGGTTCAAAACACCAAAATCCCCGTGAGGGGATTGAAACTCGGACGTTATGCATGTTAGTATTACGCAAGGTTAGTATTACGTTCAAAACACCAAAATCCCCGTGAGGGGATTGAAACTCCAAGTACTGACTTTCGTGTTGGGGATCACGTTGATCCCGTTCAAAACACCAAAATCCCCGTGAGGGGATTGAAACGCCGCAGCGCCGGCGATTACGGCGCCGGCAACGATAATCAACGTTCAAAACACCAAAATCCCCGTGAGGGGATTGAAACAGAAAAACATCCGAGACAGCGTCACGCGGTTCGACATAAAACGTTCAAAACACCAAAATCCCCGTGAGGGGATTGAAACACGACATGCCCGGGGTAATCGTAATTGTACCCACCCTCGGTTCAAAACACCAAAATCCCCGTGAGGGGATTGAAACCTCCTTGTTGGTTGTATACTTGCTTATTCCTTACGCTTCTGTTCAAAACACCAAAATCCCCGTGAGGGGATTGAAACGGATCATCCCATACCCGAACTTTCCCCATCAAGCCAAGTTCAAAACACCAAAATCCCCGTGAGGGGATTGAAACAAAACATTTGGAAATTCTGAGAGTTCTTTTTCCCCGCGTTCAAAACACCAAAATCCCCGTGAGGGGATTGAAACGTCTTTTGTTGCGTATTTGATAACGGTCAACGCTCCTTCTGTGTTCAAAACACCAAAATCCCCGTGAGGGGATTGAAACGTAGATTGACTGTGTATCCCCCAAACCCTTGAGCAACAAGTTCAAAACACCAAAATCCCCGTGAGGGGATTGAAACTAATAAAGAGCGTGGATCGTGATCCGCGAGTCTCTCGGCGTTCAAAACACCAAAATCCCCGTGAGGGGATTGAAACCTTAGTTGACATAACAATGTGAACGTTTTCACAAGCCATGTTCAAAACACCAAAATCCCCGTGAGGGGATTGAAACAGAAGAAATTCCGCCGCTTCTTTTGGTGTAGCCTCTTCTGTGTTCAAAACACCAAAATCCCCGTGAGGGGATTGAAATCGTTTTGGGACCGGGAGACGGGGGGGCCGGGGGACAAGGGGAGTTCAAAACACCAAAATCCTCGTGAGGGGATTGAAATAAGTACTTTGGCAGGGTGTTTAAACTTGAACAATACGTAAAGTTCAAAACACCAAAATCCCCGTGAGGGGATTGAAACCCAACCGTCCTGCTTTGCCTTCCGGATCGCTGCTTCTCGCGTTCAAAACACCAAAATCCCCGTGAGGGGATTGAAACACGGATGGTTACCGTACCGATTGGTAGTAGAACCTGATACGTTCAAAACACCAAAATCCCCGTGAGGGGATTGAAACTTGCCGTACCCCACCGCATAAAAATGGGAAAAATAAGTTCAAAACACCAAAATCCCCGTGAGGGGATTGAAAGTTCGTATTTGCGTACACGATAAGCGATGAGACGACGACGACGTTCAAAACACCAAAATCCCCGTGAGGGGATTGAAAGGGCATTGTTACCCAGTGCCCCCAGCTTTCGCGATTCTTGGTTCAAAACACCAAAATCCCCGTGAGGGGATTGAAAGTCACTCTTGGTAGGTTGAAGTACGGTGCAAACGCTGCGGCGGGTTCAAAACACCAAAATCCCCGTGAGGGGATTGAAAGCCGATCGGAGGACCAGTTCCCTACCTGCTGTGTCACCACGGTTCAAAACACCAAAATCCCCGTGAGGGGATTGAAAGTCAATAAGTACGTCAAATGACAAGTGCTGCCCCAACCGCTTAGTTCAAAACACCAAAATCCCCGTGAGGGGATTGAAAGCGGGTGAACTGACGGCGCAACGGTTGGGGTATGACTACGTTCAAAACACCAAAATCCCCGTGAGGGGATTGAAAGGGTCAGTATTACCACCACCACCGACCTGCAACCGATCCGCAGGTTCAAAACACCAAAATCCCCGTGAGGGGATTGAAACTGCCCAGTCCGAGCCTGAAGAAGTTCCGAACTCCGTCCGTTCAAAACACCAAAATCCCCGTGAGGGGATTGAAATGAAGGAAACCGTATTTTGTTACCCATAACCTGTAGGTCAGTTCAAAACACCAAAATCCCCGTGAGGGGATTGAAATGTCAGCGCTTGTTGTGGTGCACCACGCGATGGTGCTACCGTTCAAAACACCAAAATCCCCGTGAGGGGATTGAAATGAAGAGACGACGACGACCAGCTGGCGCCCCGTCGCAACGGTTCAAAACACCAAAATCCCCGTGAGGGGATTGAAATTCGTCGAGCATCGCGGTAATCTTCAGAGCGTTAAGAACTGTTCAAAACACCAAAATCCCCGTGAGGGGATTGAAACCTCAAAGCCGGCAGATTAATGATAATACCCTCAGTTTGCCACTGCGTTCAAAACACCAAAATCCCCGTGAGGGGATTGAAACACGTAGTAGTTTTTGTCAAACAGTGACGTTTCGCCGAAGTTCAAAACACCAAAATCCCCGTGAGGGGATTGAAATCTGGATGAGCGGAATTTGGAGGAGGAAGGCTATGGCGGGGTTCAAAACACCAAAATCCCCGTGAGGGGATTGAAACTCTGGATACTCGCTTTCCCACAACACCGCGCGTGCGTATAAGTTCAAAACACCAAAATCCCCGTGAGGGAATGGAACCCTCGGGACATCCACAAGGGGGCTCCACACGGGGGGCCCGACGGTAAGGGTTCCGAACGGCACTCGATATCGACATCACCGTCCTACACGGGGTGCCCCCACAGGCATTTCCTTCCAACCACCAACATCCCTGTGCAGGGATGGAAACGGACGGAACAGGTAGGGGTACCGGCTGGTCGCCCTGGTTCATTCATTTCGCCGGTCGCCAGGGATGAGTCCCCGATAATGTTCGTTGACACCGCTCTTGCAACCGTGTATCCTAGACTCGCCGGTGTAGCATAAGTTGATACCGTAACTATCCCACTGCCAGTTGATCGACTTGCAACCGTGTATCCTAGACTCGCCGGTGTAGCATACCTATGAAGGAGGTACCTCATGCGACCGCGTGAGCATTTTGATCAAGAATTGGAGGCCCTGCGCAATCAGGTGTTAGCGTTGGGTCAGATGGTGAGCAGTGCCCTTGATCGGGCAATCACCGCACTGGAACGAGGTGATCGTGAGTTAGCGCAGGCAGTCGTTGACGGTGATGAGGAGATGAATAAAGCGCGGGTTGCTATCGAGCAGCACGCCATTCATCTGATTGCGACTCAGCAGCCGGTGGCGCGCGATCTGCGCCGTATCATTGCTGCCATCGCGATCGGTTATGAGCTTGAGCG
This sequence comes from Chloroflexus sp., assembly GCF_056331925.1. Classification (NCBI taxonomy): domain Bacteria; kingdom Bacillati; phylum Chloroflexota; class Chloroflexia; order Chloroflexales; family Chloroflexaceae; genus Chloroflexus; species Chloroflexus sp. The sequence continues at coordinate 64,527 of NZ_JBWGQH010000025.1, read as the reverse complement.
GATCGCCGATTATGCGAAGAGTACGGCGAAAATGATCGTTGGAAGCCCCGACCCGAATCGTGGTCCCCTCTCACCGCCGGCTGAGTTAGTCAAGTTGGGTAAGACAGCACGCGCTAATCTGGATCGAACGTTGTTGGCGTTTGGTGATGGTAGTTCCGAGGCGATTAAGGGGATCATTGAGCAGGAGGATGCGATCGATCACGAGTATAAACGCCTCAAACAGTCGTTAGTGGCACAGTTGACACCACCGGAGACCGCTGATCTGTTGTTTATTGCTCATAACTTTGAGCGTGTTTCGGATCGGGCGCTGAATATGGCTGAGAGGATGATCTTTATCACTAGCGGTGAACAGGTTGAGTTGAACGATTAATGGAAGAGGCGTATCGTAAGGCATACGGCTCTACCCCCTTTCCCTACGGTATGCTGTTAGTTTGTCTTTACTTCGGTTTCCTGGACCTCTACTTGCCCTTGGGCGCCGATTTTGATCGGCCCAAGTGGGTTGAGACTACAACTCGCGCAAAGCTCTTTGATCGCCGATAGTGCTGTTGGTGCTACCAGGAGCACCAGCCGATCATTGGGCGCAAAGATGGTGCTGCCGTTGGGAATGAGGTAACCATCGGTCCGCTGGATTTGGACGATTAACACTCCGCGTGGTAAGTTGGCTTCGATTATGGATTTGCCTACTAATGCTGAGTCAGGGGGGATGTGTGCTTCGAGAACCTGACTCGCACCGCTGACGTCGGGAACGAAGAGATGGCTGTCAATGAGTTCAGGTTGATCGGCCATAACGCCGAGTTTGCGTGCTACCCAACTGATTGAGATGCCTTGGACGAGTACCGATACCAGCACGATGAAAAAGACAAGGTTAAAGAGGAGTGGTGCATCGGGCACACCGGCCAGCAAGGGAAAGGTAGCGAGAACAATCGGTACCGCCCCACGAAGGCCTGCCCACGAAACCATAAGCAGTTGCGACAACGAGCGCCGTGTCCAGCCGAGTGCGATGAGTACCGAAAGCGGACGCGCTACGAATACCAGCCACAAGGCCATTGCCAGACCTTGTCCCGAAACTGCAGGTAGTTGTGACGGTACGACGAGTAAGCCTAACACAAGGAACATGACAATCTGGCTCAGCCACGCGACGCCATCGTGAAAATGCAAGATCGACCGCTTGTGAACGATATTGGCGTTGCCGAGCATGATCCCGGCCAAATACACCGCTAGAAATCCATTACCGCCGATAATTGCCGTGAACCCGTAGGTCAGTAGCGTAAGTGCCATCGTTAACACGATGTACAGCCCTTCTTGTTGGAGACGAATCCGGTTCACTAACCAGATCATCAGCCGTCCAAATGCATACCCGCCGGCAGTGCCGAGCAGCATTTGTAAGATGAAGGCCGGAATAAGTGCGTAAAGGGATGCACCCGGATTAATTAGCAATTGGGTGAGGCCGACGGTGAGAAAGACGGCTATCGGGTCGTTACTTCCCGATTCGAGTTCGATCAGCGGTTCAAGCCGGTGCTTGAGATGAATACCGCGGGTCCGCATGACATTAAAGACGGCGGCAGCATCGGTAGAAGAGACGATGGCGCCGAGGAGGAGGGCAAGGAGCCAATCGAAGCCAAGAATGAAATGAGCGCCGACTGCCGCGATCATCGTACTGACAACTACGCCGATATTCGCGAGGATCAAACCCTCGGCGAGAACCGGTTTGATAATCGGCCAATCGGTATCTAAGCCACCAGAAAAGAGGATATAGATCAGGGCAACGACACCGATCAGTTGTGCCAGCCCCGCATCAGTAAAGGCGATTCTCCCCGGCCCATTAGAACCAGCTAGCATACCAATCGTTATGAAGAAGAGCAGCGCCGGTATGCCGAATCGGTTGGATGCGCGCGTAGCCGCGACACTGATTGCTAGTAGTAAGCCAATGATGAGTAATAGCGGTTCGGTAGCCATACGTTGATTTCCTCATTTCATAAGTAGCATACCATATTGTGGTTCCACGACAACGTAGCCCGGTTTCATGAGTAGTCTCTGCAAGCGCCGCTGCGATAAAGCGGCGCTTTTTGTGTAATTAGAAATGGAATTTGCGTCTCAGAGGACGATATGCAATTGACAGATGTTGTAAAGCAATATTATTATTGATATAATATCTCATTATGAAATGTGTTTGTGGGAATAGCAAGGAGAGACCTGGCGAAGTCGGTGTTGTGCTGGTCGCCCTGTAGACGGTTAGGCGCCGACGTGCCGCCGGTCTCTCTGTCGTAGGTGATTGGTTATCTGCGCGAGTGATGGTCGGTTGTGATCACCTAGAGATGGTGATCGGTAGCGACCGTACAATCGCGGTTTCGGTGATATTTCATCAGGTTAAGGAGGCGGAAATGGCGACCGATAATTCCTCACGACCTTTTACGCGCTGGATATGGCTAACGGTTGGTACGCTGTCACTGAGTGTCGCCGGTTTGGGTTTGATTCTGCCTGGCCTTCCGGTGACACCGTTTGTACTGCTGGCAGCCGCTTGTTACATGCGCAGTTCGGTGCGTTTATACCGATGGCTTGTCTCGAGTCGAGTCTTCGGACCGATCATCGCTACATGGCAGCGCGAACGTGGTTTGACGCTGTCTACCAAGATCGTGACCTTTGTGCTGGTCTGGTTGATGTTAGGTGGCGCTGCCCTCTTCTTGGTTGAGAGTGTTTTTATGCGTAGCCTACTGATTGGCTTAGCACTTGTGAAGACAATCGTGTTAATTCGTCTCCGCACGGTATCATCACGGGTAAGCCGAATCTAATCATCTGGCTTGCCATTGGGTAGGGGCGACCCACCAGGCGTAGGGGTGGTGTACATCATGCCTGTCGGGGCACTCCGACTCGCGGGGATTGGAGTGGGACAGCGTAGGAACGATCCACTAGGGCGACCCGGTAGGTCGCCCATACTCGGATCTCTGGCAAGGCGATCTACTAGGGCGACCCGGTGGGGCGATCTACTGGGACGACCCGGTGGGACGATCCGTTAGGGCGACCCGATGGGTCGCTCCTACTCGCTATCTCCGGCAGTGGGTACCATTCACGAATCTGATCAATGCGCGTACCCATAGCTGCATTTTCTTCGGCTTCCGTCATCACTTCTACGAGCACCGGTAATCGGCGGAGGTTACTCTCGCGCACCGCCCAATCGATCGCCGGTCGAATCTGGTCGGGCGTCGTAACACGCACCGCCAATCCTCCCATCGCCTCCATGACTTTGCAATGATCGATCCCATAGGTAGCACCATCGTCAGTTTCATACCCTAGCCGCACTTCATAGTTCATCTGGTACGACAGTTCGGCCATACGGATTAACCCCATGTACGTGTTGTTAATCATCACCAACACGAACGGGATACGGTATTGCACTGCTACCGCCACCTCTTCCATCAAAAATTGGAACGAGTAGTCTCCCACAATGCCGACCACTTGTTGGTCGGGCCGGGCCAGTTTGACACCGGTGCAGGCACTCACTTCCCAACCGAGTGGCCCTGCCTGACCGCACACCATATAGTGGCGCGGTTTGTAGGTCTTTTGGAATTGACCCGACCAGATCTGATACAGCCCGATTGCAGTGACGAAGATGGTATCACGATCAAAATACTCGTTTAGTTCGCGGAACACGCGCGGTGCTTTAATCGGAACGTCGTCGAAATCGTCGCGACGGGTCAGAGTCTGTTTTAGATACTGCACCCGCTCGCACCATGCATCGGCTGTCCGTGGTGGGGTGTAGGTGCGTGCCTCGGCCAATAACCCTTGGAGGGCTAGTTTAGCATCGCCAACAATACCGAGATCGGGAGGGAAGACCTTCCCGATTTGCGTTGGCTCAATGTCGATGTGGATAAAGGTGCGATTACCGCGATAGACATCGAGTTGCCCGGTATGGCGGTCGGCGAAACGTGCTCCGATTGCGAGGATACAATCACTTTCGAGAAAAATCGCGTTCGCAAAGCGCTGTTGGGTCTGAATACCGACAATGCCAGCGTAGAGGGGGTGGTCTTCGGGAATTGCCCCTTTACCCATGAGCGTCGGTGAAACGGGGATTTGCAAATATTCCGCTAAGGCAACCAATTCCGACGCGGCATTGGCAATGATCACCCCGCCGCCGGGCATCAGGATCGGTCGCTTAGCGGTCAGGAGCAGCTCAATCGCCCGCCGCAAGGCTGATGGTAACGGTGCCGGGCGATAGATCGGCAAGGGTGCATCCAGGCTTGCATCGTAATCGATTGCTTGTTTTTGGACATCGATCGGGAGGTCGATCAGAACCGGTCCGGGACGACCTTCACGGGCAATTTGAAAGGCGCGTCGAAAGACCCACGGCATCTGTGCTGCCTCTTTTACCTGCACGGCCCATTTGGTCACCGGTTTGGCGATCTCGACAATATCGACAGCCTGAAACGCTTCTTTGTGCAAAGCATCGGTGCGTGCTTGACCGGTAATACAGATGATCGGAATCGAGTCGGCCATTGCGGTGTAGAGACCGGTAATCATATTGGTACCGGCTGGCCCGCTGGTACCGACGCAGATTCCGACCTCGCCGGATGCGCGTGCATAGCCGTCGGCAGCATGTGTGCCACCTTCTTCGTGGCGCACGATGAGGTGCCGAATCTGCTTGCTTTTGCGCAGAGCATCGTAGAACGGTAAGATGGCTGCTCCCGGCACACCGAAAATGTAACGCACGCCTTCGCTCTCTAACACGTTGATCACCGCATCCATCACGTTCATGCGTGGCATGGGTTTGTCCTTTCACATAGTGAAAACATTTTTCACTGACAAGGTACAAAAAATTACACCTTGGGATAACCGACGGTGAGGGCCAGCGCCGAATGGTCCAGATCGCCGTTGCCGCTCTCGATCAGGCGTTGGAAGTGAGTACGCACGAGATCGCTGAATGGGAGTGAGAGACCAAGTGCAGCGGCGGTCGTATGGATAATCTCCATATCCTTTTGATGGAGCTGTATCCGAAAGCCAGGGCTAAACTCGTTGCGCGCCATTGTCGGCCCGCGTATGTCGAGTACCCGACTCTGAGCCAGTCCACCACCGAGCACGCGCAGGATGATTTCGGGATCGATACCGGCAGCTTTACCGAGTGCTAACGCTTCGGCGGCAGCGGCAATCGTAATGGCAACGGCGATTTGGTTACAAGCTTTGACCGTCTGCCCGGCTCCACTGGGGCCGCAGTAGGTGATGGTTTTGCCCAGCGCCTGGAAGATGGGCAGCGCCCGCTCGAAATCCTCTGGCTGACCACCTACCATAATTGAGAGGGTTGCTGCGATGGCTCCCTTGTCACCCCCGCTGACCGGTGCGTCGAGCATGGCAATGCCATAGGCGGCGGCTGTCGCTGCTAGTTGACGGGCCGTTTCAGGGGCAATCGTGCTCATATCGATGAATAGGCTCCCTCGGCCCATGTGGGCGAATACGCCATCCGCTCCCTGAGCGACTCCGGTAACGTCGGGTCCGTCGGGTAGCATCGTGATCACCACATCACTTGTTCGGGCTAGTTCAGCAGGAGAACTGGCCGGAAGCAAGCCTTCGGTGGTCAGTTCATTCATTGGCTGGGGCGAGCGATTCCACACCGTGACGGTGAACCCGGCTCGGTGCAGGTTGCGCGCCATCGGTTTGCCCATCACTCCCAGACCAATAAAGCCGATCCGTTGCGTCATTGTCAGTTCCTTTCACTGCGTTTGGGGAGATGGTATTTCACCGCGCGTCGTTCCACCGAAGCTCCGCCGGATCGATAGGGCGATGCCTGTCGGCGGGGAGCCAAGCCAGACTATCGGCCAGCGTACCGGCGGGAATGAACTCTAGGCCGATGAAACCGTTGTAGCCACTAGCTGCGATAGTACGGAAGATAAAGGGAAAATGTAGCTCTCCGGTGCCGGGTTGATGACGATCGGGTGCGTCGGCAACTTGAATGTGGCCGATCTGGTCGATGTGCTCGCGAATGGTACGGGTGATATTCCCCTCCATCAATTGCATGTGATAACAATCGTACTGGTAACGGAGGTTGGGCGCACCAACGCTCGCCAGGAACGCGAGTGTCTCGGCAGTCGTGGTTAACAAGTAACCGTCGTTCTCCCAGACGTTGAGCGACTCGACCACGATCTCGATCCCGACGGCTGCCGCTTGCGCACATAGCCAGGCCAGATTCTCACGCACCCGTGCAAGTTGTACCTCGCGAGGCTCAGTTGGAACCAGTTTCCCGACCAGCGCATTCATGCGTGGGCAGCCGATCTGGCAGGCGAATTCCAAGGCGCGTGGCACGAGGGCGCGCCATTCTGCTTGACGTGTCGGGTGATTGAGCAGGCCGCGTTCACCTTGGGCGAGATTGCCGGCGGGTAAATTGACCAATACCGGTTGTAAGCCGGTATCACGCAGGCGATGGTGGATGGCGGTGAGATCGACTCCATCCGGCCACCAGAATTCGACTGCATTAAACCCGAGACGGGCCGCTGTATCGAAGCGGTCGAGCCACGGTGTGTCGCGCATGGTGAGCGAAACATTCAGGGCAAAGCGGATCATCGTTGTTTCTTTCCGTTTTGTGAAATTAATTTCCGTCTAATGGTATATAGCATACCGAGATGTGCATCGGTTGTCAAGCCCTTTCATGCACTTTCGCAAACGGCGGGGTGATGCACAGCGGTGGCGTGTGTCGGGCAGTATTGTTAAGACGCATAGCTGTCCGTCCCCACTGGACCGGATACAGTATGCGAGGTGATTCACCGGTCGTACCGTTCGCTTCTCGTAGATGGCTTTCTGCCTTGACAAGCTATAGTTTTTGGTATAGTATTCCATTATAAGGAATAACGTTTCATAAAACGGAAAATCGAATGATGCTAATGCACGAATTCCTCACTGCGTTGCGTGATCTCCTCGGTACCGAACACGTGATCACCGATCCTGTGCACCTTGCTCCATACTGTCACGATTGGTTACCCGGTGATTACCCCTTGCCGGATGTAGTGGTCAGGCCAACTGACCCGGCATACCTGCCGGCTATCGTCCGCTTAGCACAGGCCGCCGGGTTGCCGGTGGTGGCACGTGGCGCCGGTACCGGTCTCGCCGGTGGTGCTCGCCCGATCTATGGTGGTGTTGTGATCGACCTTTCCTGTCTGCGCATGATTGAGCAGATTGATATACCCAACCGACAGGTGCTGGCGCAAGCCGGTGTTATCACCTACGAATTGAGCACCGCCGTTGCTGACCAAGGTTGGTTCTATGCACCCGATCCCGCTTCATGGCAGATGTGTACGATTGGTGGCAACATCGCTAATAATAGCGGCGGGCCGCGTTGCCTAAAGTATGGAGTGACAACGAACCACGTATTGGCCTTAGAGGTGACGTTGGCCGATGGTCGGCAGGGGTGGATAGGTGATGGTACCGAGACGTTTACGTGGCATGGGTACGATCTCATTGGGTTGCTGGTCGGTTCGGAAGGAACGTTGGCGGTGATCGGGCGGGCACGGGTGCGCTTGACCCGTAAGCCCGAGGCGAATCGGGTGGCATTGGCGCTTTTTCCCGATGTTGTAACTGCGTGTGCTGCTGTCAGTGCGATTCTGGCTGCCGGCTATGTGCCTACAGCGCTCGAAGTGATGGATGCGACAACGATGCTGGCGGTTAATCGGGCACAGCAAGCCGATCTGCCTGTCGAAGCCGGTGCGGCGCTGATTATCGAGATTGATGGTGTAACCGAAGGTCTTGATGAGACAATGGCTGAAATTGAGGCGATGTGTCGTCGGTATCGTGCATTCCAGATCAGGACGGCGACCACCATTGCTGAACAAGAACGGTTGTGGGCAGCACGGCGTAGTGCGTTTGCTTCATTCCATATCTTAGCACCCTCGTTTTATCTAGTTGATACCGTTGTACCACGTACCCGTTTACCGACGATGATGGCCCATACGCAACGTCTCAGTACCAAGTATGGCTTGCCAATCGCGAATGTATTCCACGCCGGCGATGGTAATCTCCATCCTCTGATCTTGTACGACCCGTCCGATCCCGTTCAGGTGGCAAAGGCGCAGGCCATTACTGCCGATGTGTTGGCGCTAAGTATTGCTGAAGGTGGCGCGGTGAGTGGTGAACATGGGATCGGTGTTGAGAAGCGTGATTTTTTGGCTCGCCTGTACCGGCCGGCCGATTTAGCGGTACACGCGACCGTCTACGCGGTCTTTAACTTAGAACATCGGCTTAACCCGGGTAAAGTCTTTCCGGTAGGTTTTGATCCACTCGTTTTAGCAGCGGAGCGTACTGCTGGTCTTGTCACATCGCAATCGTTGGCGCGTGAGCACTTGCCTGCTGCCTTGGCCGAGGTGGTAGGTGCAGCGTATGTGTTAACTGGCACAGACACGACTGCTTATGCTGTGCAAGGTCGGTTGCCGGCATTGGTAGTGTTGCCGGCGACAACAACCGAGCTTGCCGGAGTAATGTCGCTCTGTTATCAGGCCGGCGTCCATGTGGTGCCGTGGGGTGGTGGCACACAACAAGCTATCGGGCAGCTTGCCACCGATCCTGATGTGGTTGTTGTTACCCGCCGGTTGCAGCGAGTTGTCACCTACGAGCCAGACGATTTGACGATTAGGGTTGAGGCGGGGATGACACTGGCCGAGTTGAAGCGTATTCTTGCCGCTCATCAGCAACAATTCCCGCTTGAGATCGCTGATGAGGCGCATGCTACACTCGGCGGTTTGCTTGCAACTGACACCAATGGCTCCCGCCGATTAGGGTATGGCGCGTTGCGGGATCTAGTATTGGGACTAACAGTGGTACAGGTCGATGGTACGGTTGTTCAGCTCGGCGGCCAAGTGGTCAAGAATGTGAGTGGGTACGATGTGGTAAAGCTGTTTATCGGGAGCTATGGCACGCTGGGCATTATCAGCGAGGTGTCGCTACGGACCTTCCCCTACCCACCGGCGACAGTGAGTATTGTGACCGGGTTTGCCGATCAGAACAGCGCAGTACACTTTCTCGACGCGCTAACTGCGACGCAGCTACAGCCGGTATCTGCGGTCTATCTCGATTCACGATTATTGCACACGTTGCGTATCCAGGGTAAAGCCGGAATTGCCCTGCGCTTTGAAGGTCATCCGGCGGCCTGCCGACGCCAGCTCGATGAGATGGTAAGTATTGCATATGCAGTTGGTGTCCACACCATCCTGATCGAACGAGGCACCGAGCAAGCACGGATTTGGAATCTCTGTACTCATAGCACAGCGTTGCCGCAGCGGAGCGATACGTGGCCGATCCAGCTTGCCGTTAGGCCGACCGAGTTTTGGGTTGCGTTGCAAGCGCTCATGCAAACGGTTGCCGATTACGGCGCTGAATTGACGGTAAGCGGGCAGCCGTATCATGGGTTGATCACCGGCGAGATTACCGGTGAAGCGACGGCAGTAACGGCGATTCTCACAGCCTTACTCAAATGGTGGCCGCATGTTCGGATACCGGCCGGTGTATTGCCGGATGCGTGTGCTACTCAGCGGTGGGGCTACGCAGCCGATCCACTTATTCCTGAGCTTACCGCTCGTCTAAAACGGGCCTTCGATCCGTTGAATCGGCTCAATCGCCGGTGGTGGCCGTATAGCTGCGAGCCGGTTATCGGCGCCTCAGCGTCAGTATCGTCGGTTACCGAGCACCTGATCGAGAACCATATGATAGACAGGAAAGCGGGCTGAGTCGACGTGCAAACCGCCTTCGAGTCGGTAAAAGGACAGCGGTGCGGTTACGGTGGTGGCTAGTCGCTCGCCATCACTGTACGGGATGACCGGATCATGTGTACCGTGAAATATAACTACCGGACACCGTACCTGCCCGATCCATGCATGCGAGCGAAGTGGGTACTTGAGCAGAAAGTCCGGTACCCACGGAAACTGTCGGCGCGCGATCTCTTCAACGCTGTACAATGGGCTTTCGAGGATGAGTAGTCGAGGGCGATGATGGGCCGCGAGCCACGAGGCAAAGCTGGTCCCGAGTGAGCTACCGTAGAGCACGATCTGATGTTCGGCGTATCGCGCTTGCACCCAAGCGTAGACGGCTTCAACGTCGGCGAGCAATTGTGCGTCGCTGCTAATCGAGCCGGTGCTCTGACCATACCCGCGATAATCTACTATAACGACATCATAGCCGCGAATAACGAAATCGGGCGGCTACTGCACCCCAACTCCGCAAACTACGGCCGTTGCCGTGGAAATAGAGGATAACGCCTTGGGGATCGGTAGTGCGAAACCAAAGCGTATGTAGTGTGTTGCACCTTCAACCGGAATAAACACCTCATCTGCCGGCCAGCCAAAATGGTATTGAGTACCGGGCGGATCACGTTCGGAAAAGAAGATCAGGCGTTCCTGGATTGCGTATAGTGCAGCGCATATGAGAGCGTATCCGATGGCAACAACGCCAAGCAGTTGAAACATAGGTTTCAACACCGGTAAACCTCTTTGGTCGGTAAGGAGGAGACAGATATAAACCTTCCTCACTACCGGCTAGGGCTTAGATTGCCGATGGAGCATTACATACAGCGTGGCAGTTGTATGGGTGCGCAGGGTCACACCGCAGTGTGCCGCTCGCCCAACGGTTGAGCAGCGTTCCTTTACACTGTCTCACCACCCTAGCACCATTGCAAAGATCAACGGTACCACAATCGTCGCATCCGATTCAATAATAAACTTCGGTGTATCGACGGCCAACTTGCCCCACGTAATCTTCTCGTTGGGGACGGCGCCAGAATACGAACCATAGCTCGTCGTCGAATCGCTGATTTGGCAGAAATAGCCCCACACCGGTACCCCTTCACGACCGAGGTCTTGATGCAGCATTGGCACAACGCAGATCGGAAAATCACCGGCGATACCGCCGCCGATCTGGAAGAAACCGATCGAAGCTTCGGCTGAGGTGCGCATATACCAATCAGCCAGATTGATCATATACTCGATGCCGGTGCGCACAGTATGTACGTTCTTGATCTCACCGGTGATGCAGTGGGCCGCGTACATATTACCGGTGGTTGAATCCTCCCACCCCGGTACGTATATCGGTAAATTGCGCTCCATCGCAGCATAGACCCACGAATCGCGCGGATCGATCTGATAATACTGTGCCAACTGACCCGAACGCAGGATACGGTAAATAAACTCGTGCGGGAAATAACGCTCACCGGCGCTGTCGGCTGCCGTCCACTCAGCAAGGAGTGCCTTCTCAAGTCGGCGCATCGCCTCTTCTTCAGGAATGCAGGTATCGGTCACTCGATTCATGTGACGTTCGAGCAGAGCTTGCTCATCGTGTGGGCTGAGGTCGCGATAGTGGGGCACCCGCTCGTAGAAGTCGTGTGCAATGAGGTTGAAAATATCCTCTTCGAGGTTGGCGCCGGTACACGAAATGGCGTGAACCTTGTCTTGTCGGATCATCTCGGCCAACGAGAGGCCAAGTTCGGCGGTACTCATTGCACCGGCGAGGGTGATCATCATTTTGCCGCCGTTAGCCAGATGGGCGTTGTAGGCATCAGCCGCATCGACCAACGCAGCCGCGTTGAAATGGCGAAAATGGTGTCGAATAAATTGAGTCACTGCTCCATTCATAAGAGATTATCCTTATCATACGTAGAACACGGCAAGATACTGCATTCCATCAGGACAGAACAAAACAGTCCAGCCAGAGCTATAGCAAGACGTAGCAATTATAGCATGCCCTTGATAAGCCTTCCCACCTCGTGAAAGATTTCGACTCTCTGCGTCCGTTGCGCTCTCTGCGCCTTTGCGTTACGGTGTTGGGGTGAAGGGCACAGCGATGCCGTGCCCCTATGGGTGATACCTGTGCGTGCGCAGCCGTTGCGTCCGTTGCGCTCTCTGCGCCTTTGCGTTACGGTGTTGGGGTGAAGGGCACAGCGATGCCGTGCCCCTATGGGTG
>NZ_JBWGQH010000025.1:46264-52509 GCF_056331925.1 Chloroflexus sp. | reverse complement strand
GATACCTGTGCGTGCGCAGCCGTTGCGTCCGTTGCGCTCTCTGCGCCTTTGCGTTACGGTGTTGGGGTGAGCAGCGATTGACACTTCGTGAAAGATTCCACCCACAACAGGGGGGAATTTACCAAAACTTTACACAAAACTTAACCTGCGCTGAAAAAATCCTGTTACAATCAGCTCACCGCGATATAAGATGCATAACCGGCATACGCCGTTAGCTTGTCGTAAGTTCTGATGTCGACCTCGTTTGCGGCATGGCTCACCCCGTTCGTGAGTACCGACAAGCAAAGAATGGCGGTTGTCGCATGCATCACGCAAAAGTGTCGGCAGTGTAGCATGTACGTAAGGAGGTCCTATGTCGGATCTATCTAAGCTCCCAGCAGCGGAGCGCAACCGGCGGTACTGGCAAGAGAATCTACGCCTCATCACGACTTTGATCGTGATTTGGTTCGTCGTTTCGTATGTGCCGGTACTGTTCGTAGAAGCACTCAACAACATTGTGATTGCCGGTTTTCCTCTTGGGTACTACATGGGCAGTCAGGGGTCATTGATCGTCTTCGTCGTTGAAATTTTCTACTATGCTTACGCGATGAACAAGTTGGACGCCAAGTACGGTTTAAGTGATCGTGACCGCTAGTCTGTTAATGAATCAGAGGAGAGATACAAATGGCGACTTCAGCTCAGAGCCAGAGCGTCTTCCGTAACCGGATGGCGCGCTACTACGGCTACTTCACCATTGGCTTTATTGGCATAAGCTTGTTGATGCTCTTGCTAGAGGTGTTTGCCGGCCTGCCGACCCAAATCATTAGCTGGGTCTTCCTGTTGCTGACGATGGCGCTCTACGCGACCATCGGCATTTTGTCGCGTACCAAGGTGCTGGATGAGTATTATGTGGCCGGGCGCAACGTACCGGCGGTGTTTAACGGTATGGCTACCGGTGCCGACTGGATGAGCGCGGCGTCGTTCATCTCGATGGCCGGTACGCTCTGGCTGCTTGGCTACGATGGTCTGGCCTATATTATGGGTTGGACGGGCGGTTACGTTTTGCTGGCGCTGCTCTTTGCGCCGTACCTGCGCAAGTTCGGCCAGTACACCATTCCCGACTTCGTCGGCGCGCGCTTTGGCGGCAATACCGCCCGCGTGGTGGCGGCGATCTGCGCGATTATCGTTTCGCTGACATATGTGACTGCACAAGTGGTGGGTGTTGGCCTCATTATGCAGCGCTTCGTCGGCGTTGATTACACCATCGGTGTTATCCTCGGTCTGTCGGGTGTGCTGGTCTGTTCGTTCCTTGGCGGTATGAAGGCCGTGACGTGGACGCAGGTGGCGCAGTACATCATTTTAATTATTGCGTATCTGATCCCAGTGACGGCGCTGTCAATCCAGCTCACGGGCTTTCCGCTGCCGCAACTGAGCTATGGTCAGGCGTTGCAGCGCATCCAAGTGCTCGAGCAGGAGCAGGGTCTGGCGAAAACCACCGAATCACCGGTAGTGAAAGGAAAGTTCGTTACCAGTGGCTATATTCCGCCATTCAATGAAGGTCTGAGCAATGCTGCTGCCGTTGATGCGGTGAAACAGCTTAATACGCAGTTTGGTTTGAATCTCACTCCCCCGGCTCTGCAAACCATCCCCGATGCTAAGAAGCCGGAATTGGGTGACTGGCGTGGTACGCCGTGGAACTTCCTTGCTCTGATGGCCTGTCTGATGCTGGGGACTGCCGGTCTGCCGCATATTCTCATCCGCTTCTACACCGTACCGAGTGTGCGTGAGAGCCGCCTGAGCGTCGGTTGGTCGCTCTTCTTCATCTTCTTGCTCTACTTCACTGCTCCGGCGTATGCGGCTTTCTCGCGTTGGCAGATCCTTGAAAATGTGGTCGGGAAGCAGATCAGTGAGCTACCCGCATGGACGAAGACGTGGGCAAGCAATGGTCTGATCGTGATCCGCGATCTGAAGGCAATTGATGGGGTTGAGATTGGCAAAGAGCCGACATGGGTGAAGAACCTAATCAATGCGAAGTCGGTGGTGGTGGAAGATGCCAACGGTAACGGCAAGATCGATCTCGGGCCCTGGGAGGATATCGGTGATGGTAAGGGCCGCGCCGGTGAAATTTCAGGCACGGCAGTGACCAAGGCCCGTGTCGATGGTATCTTGCAGCTCAATGAGTTGGGTCGTACCACGGCCGATGGCATTGATGGTGACCTTGTGGTGCTGTCGACACCAGATATTGCCGGTTTGCCCTTCACAATCGGTGCATTGATCGCGGCCGGTGGTCTGGCGGCGGCGCTCAGCACCGCTGACGGTCTGCTGGTGGTGATTGCCTCGGCGATCGCGCACGACATCTACTTCCGCACGATCAACCCCAAGGCTAGCCTCAATACCCGCATTGTGCTGGGTAAGTCGATGATTGTGGTAGCCGCAGTTATTGCCGCATTGTTGGCAATACCACGTCTCGCCTTGATCGCTCAGATGGTGGCGTGGGCATTCTCGATGGCCGCCGCAACGTTCTTCCCGGTGGTGTTGCTTGGTATCTTCTGGAAGCGGGCTAACGGTCCCGGTGCGATTGCCGGTATGATCGGTGGCTTGGCTGTGACCCTCTTCTACATGTTCAATAACTATGTGAATCCAGCGTTTAATGTGCTCGGTATCTCGCACCTCGGTTCGGGCATCTTTGGTCTGCCGGTGGCGATCATTTTGATCGTCGTCGTCAGCCTCCTGACGAAGGAACCCTCGAAGGAGATCCAAGATCTGGTTGATAACTTGCGCAACCCGATCACCGACGACGAAGGGATGTCCAAGATGCTTGATAAGGTGGCGACGGCGAAGTAGTCGTGAGTGTGTTGGCTGTACGGCGCGGGATACCTTCCCGCGCCGTATCATTTTAAGCTTGGGAGAGCAGGCTGAAGCCTGATCGTCAACGAGTAATAGACTCAGTATCGCCGGTGGCACCGGATGATGGTCGGTAGGTTTTGGTCATAGTGCCATCTGGCCCCGACACCGTCGGCGCAATCGTGCTATACTGCAAAACGAGAAGGTAAAAAATGATGGCACCTCAGTTGTTGACCTACTCTGCTCTAGATTTCAGTTGTTATGCGTTATCGCTGGTTGATGATCGTATTGAGTCTTATCCTCGCCGCATGTAGCACGGAGCGTATCGTTGATCCCTCGCCAACGAACCGTGCAACACCGGCTCTCGCTGTGCCGTCGCCGACTATTGCCGCAACGCCGACGACCGGCTTGCCTACCGTAACACCAACGATGGTCGTGCCGTCGCCGACCGTTCCCACAACACAGGTTTTCGTCCCTGACATCATATCGACGCGCCGTGTACCACTACTCGGCACATTCTTTTTCTACTGGTACAACTGCCCGCAGCAGGAGTGCGACCCTAGTTTATTACGGGCCGTGCCTCCCGGTTGGCTGACACCACTGCCTAACGATCCCGATCCACGTGACGGTGCGAGCTATTCTTCGTATAACTACGACTGGTACGAACAGGAGCTGCGCACAATGGCCGCTACCGGGATCGATATCGTGTTTCCGGTGAGTTGGGGCGATCATCCGCATCCATGGTTTCGGCAAGACCGAATCAATCTCCTGGTGCAGGCTAACGGGGTATTGGAACAGCCGTTGCGCATCGGTATGTTTGTTGATACGACTGCACAACAGGGTATGTACCAAGAGTTTCTCGGTAACGGCTATCGGGTTGGACCGCAGGTGCCACGGTTGCCGCTGAGCGACCCGCGGAGCGGATACTTCTTCTACAACCTCCACATCCGTGATTTCTTTACCCGCATACCACGTGACATGTGGGCGACGATTGAGGGCCGACCGATCATTATTACCTATACGGCCCTCTGTTGCGACAATCTCGAATTGAGTGGGACGCTGTGGCGGGCCGTGAAAGAGGCGTTCTACACCGATTTCGGGGTTGAGCCGTGGTTGATCCTTGAAGAGACGTGGTTGAACTCGCAGGCGCTGGCACCACCTGACGGTTTACCGAGTAGTGCAGAGGTGGCCGATGGGGTGTATCGCTGGGGAACGGCGCTGCTTGGGCCGTATACCGCCGAGCTGCGCGGTTTTCGCGTGAGCAGTGTTGGGCCGGGGTTTGATAATTCGCGGATCCCAGGGGTTGCTGAGCCGCGCATACAGCCTCGTGATGAGCCGCCCGGTGGTGGCCCGATTGCGCCCGGCGCCTTCTTGCGGGCTAGTCTGGCGGCCATTCCACCGGATACCGATCTCGTGTTGATCGAGACGTGGAACGAATGGCCGGAGAATACGGCAGTGGCGCCGGCAGCGTATACCGACCGTGCGGGTCGTCCGTTACCGCCCGACTTCTACCTGAATATTATTCGTGAGTGGCACAAACAGTTTGAGTTACAACCGTGATGATACCCATTGTTAGACAGGTGTCTTTTCCCTCGTTGTGCAGCGGGAATACTGGTACAATAGTAAAAGATATTTGTTGGTGATAACGTCTAGAAAGACGGTGGTATGAGTTGGAGCTTTCTGACCAACCACGCGCAAGTGTTACTGTGTATTGCGCGTAACCCGCGTGTTACTGCGCACGAGATTGCGCAGATGGTTGGCATTACTGAGCGAGCAGTTCAGCGTATTTTGCATGATCTCCACACCGACGGTTATATTTCTCATGTGCGGGAAGGACGATACAACCGTTATACCATTTATTCTGATCGATCAATGCGGCATCCGGCGCAACAGGGATTGACGGTAGGTGAGTTTTTGGCAATGCTGCTCTCACGCACATCGGAGCTGGACACTAGTCTTTACAAAGGCACGTTTTAGGGTAACGTATGCTTATGGAACCTCTCATGCGTACTGGTATAGCGGTGAAGTTGCTCGTTGTTATCATCACGATTGACGACAATGGGAGCATGAGGGGCGATTGACTCAGGTTACGTGCATAGGCCGCAATCGTTGCTTCCGCTGTGCGCGGGCGACACGCAACATGGACAGTGGGGTACGTTGCATTTCGGTGCGAAGACACGGCGAAACACTCTAGGACGCACCTTGTTTGTGTGGATCGCTCCTCCCTACGGAGCTGCCGGTGTTCGGTCTGCGACTAGGAGCATAAGGCACTGAGACTCAGGGATCGAGAGTGTATGTGTCCGACGCGATACGTACCCTGATCGGAATCACACCGCAGCGCGCAATCACGAACGGTTGACAACCGTTATAACAAACAAGGGAGACAGCACCGCTGTCTCCCTTATATCGCTATCAGCTTACGTCTTTAAAGAGATCGATCAGTTCGTGAATGGTTTCGGTGCGACAGCGATCGGTATTGCTTAAGCATTGTTGGGCATAGCACTCTAACACAATACTGCCGGTACTAGCCAACGCTTGTCGGATGGCGACAATCTGATAAACAATGTCACGGCAATCACGACTAGATTCCACCATTCGCTGAACACCCCGTATTTGCCCTTCGATTCGCCGGAGCCGACGGAGAATTTCCTCGTGTCGTTCCGGCGATAGCGGGTATATACCGGTATTCTTCGGTGAGTTGTCTCTCAGTTCAATCTCAGGTGATTGTGCGCTCACGCCATCGCCAATACTTTATCAAAGACTTCGCGGTACATCGCCTCAGGACGAGCGCCGATTAGTCTGCCAACTTCCTTACCGTTTTTGAAAATGATTAGGGTTGGAATGCCTTGAATGCCGAGCTGCGAAGCGTACTGGACGTTGTCATCGGTGTTGACCTTGGCAATCGTCAACCGGCCTTCGTATTCACCGGCGAGCTTGTCAAGGATAGGGGCTATCACGCGGCACGGCCCGCACCACGGCGCCCAAAAATCGACGACGACCGGCGTGCTCGATTTCAACACTTTCTCTGCAAAGTCAGCATCATTTACGACAATTGGTTTTGCCATTGCTCAAATTCCTCCTCGATCCGATATGTGGATGGTCAAAGGGGCCGCAAATTGTGCGGGCTGGTATATACCCTCCACCGGTATACTTTACCGACTTACCGCGTGTTTGTCAAGAAAGATCGAGCAATTTGTATGGGCACAGAGATATTACCACGCCAGGTTGCCGCTCGTCGCCATATGCAGATCGAGCAATCCAGTATGTCGCGCGGAGCGAGACATCTTCCTCACGCAAGGATTTCTCGGGCGCTGGCGCGCCCTCGAAATGACAACGCGGACGGGCATCGCGAGCGTGTCACGGTTCCTGTGAACAACCTTCTGTCATTTCGAGCGTAGCGAACCTTCTGTCATTTCGAGCGC
>NZ_JBWGQH010000025.1:0-46165 GCF_056331925.1 Chloroflexus sp. | reverse complement strand
ACGGGCATCGCGAGCGTGTCACGGTTCCTGTGAACAACCTTCTGTCATTTCGAGCGCAGCGAACCTTCTGTCATTTCGAGCGCAGCGAACCTTCTGTCATTTCGAGCGCAGCGAGAAATCTTCAGGATTTCTCGGGCGCTGGCGCGCCCTCGAAATGACAAAGAGCGCGGTTCGGCTGTCATTGCGAGCGAACTGCTATCCTCGCGAGCAACCTTCTGTCATTTCGAGCGCAGCGAGAAATCTTCAGGATTTCTCGGGCGCTGGCGCGCCCTCGCAATGACAACGCGGACGGGCATTATGACGGACAATCACCGGTGATGCGTTGGTGGCCTGCGCGGCACGAGTTTTTGTCCCTGCCTCAACTCATTTTCGAAATCTGAATGGGATGCTCTGTGTTATACTAAAGAAGCAAGCGACGCTATACCTTATCCATCAGACAATCTTCGTTACCTGGTTGTAGTGTTTTGTGACCGGAAGGAGGCAACCCTTGGTAACCTTAGGGCGCAATGTCACGATTACCCTCATCGGTCATGGTACGTTTCATCTGACCACACCGGAAGGTCGTAATATTATGATCGATGCTTGGGTAGATGGCAATCCGGCCTGTCCAGAACCGTGGAAGGCGCGGGTGCGTGAGAAGCTGGTAGCAATCTTTGTGACGCACGGCCATTTTGATCATATCGGCGATCTCGTCGACATAGCTCGTGACACCGGAGCGACGGTTGTTTGTCAATATGATCTGGTCTCCTACTTTGAGGGCGAGGGCATTCCGGCAGCGCAAATGGTTGGGTTTAATAAAGGGGGGACGGTGACGGTCGCCGATGTGCGGGCCACGATGACGACGGCTCACCATTCGAGTACGATCTACGAAAATGGTCAGATTATCCCGCTCGGCACGGCAGCCGGCTATGTGTTACGGTTTAGCAATGGCTTTACGATTTATCATACCGGCGATACCTGTGTGACCATGGATATGCAAATCATCGGTGAACTGTACCGGCCCGATCTGGTCATCCTGCCGATTGGTGATCACTTTACGATGGATCCGCGGCAGGCGGCATACGCGCTGAAGCTGATCGGGGCTAAGTATGCGATCCCCGAACACTACGGTACGTTCCCGATCCTCACCGGCACGCCTGAGGCGTTGGTTGAGCATTGTCGTGAGTTTGGTGTGATGACTGAGGTGATCGCACTCAAACCGGGCGAATCGGTGAGCTAAGGAAGGAAGGCGAGAAAGACGCTCTCGTTCTGTCTGTCGCATCAACGACAGGCAGAACGCATTTTCTCTGGACAATACGTGAGTTACGGGGAGAACAACTATGCTTGAACATCTGCGCGCAACTGACCCGATCATTGCCGATTTGATCGAGCGGGAAGCGCAACGCCAACGACAAGGACTTGAGCTGATCGCCAGCGAAAACTATACGAGTCTCGCGGTGATGGAGGCACAGGGTTCGGTACTGACGAATAAGTATGCCGAAGGGTTGCCTGGTCGGCGTTACTACGGTGGCTGTGAGTTTGTCGATGCAATTGAGCAATTGGCCATCGATCGCGCGTGCCAGTTATTCGGTACGTCGCACGCCAATGTTCAGCCGCATAGCGGTGCGCAAGCCAATATTGCGGTGTTTACTGCTCTCTTGCAGCCCGGAGATACCATTCTTGGTATGCGGCTTGATCACGGCGGTCATCTAACCCACGGCAGCCCGGTGAACTTTTCAGGGAAGTGGTACAACGTTCATTTCTACGGTGTTGATCCCCAAACGGGTCAGATCGATTACGACGATTTGGCGGCAAAAGCGCGTGCTATCCGGCCTAAACTGATTACGTCGGGGGCGAGTGCTTATCCGCGTTTGATCGATTTTGCCCGTATGCGCCAGATCGCCGATGAGGTTGGTGCTTTACTGATGGCCGATATTGCCCATATTGCCGGGTTGGTCGCTACCGGCGAGCATCCATCGCCGGTCGGTCATGCCCACATTATTACGACTACCACGCACAAGACGCTGCGTGGGCCGCGTGGTGGCTTGATCCTGATGGGCGAAGAATTTGCCAAACAGATCAACTCGAGCGTCTTTCCGGGCACGCAGGGCGGCCCCTTGATGCACGTCATTGCCGGTAAAGCAGTAGCGTTTGGCGAGGCTCTCCGCCCTGAGTTTAAACAGTACGCGGCTCAGATTCGGCGTAATGCCAAAGCGTTGGCCGAGGGGCTGCACACTCAAGGTTTAACGCTGGTGAGTGGTGGGACCGATAATCACCTGATGTTGGTTGACCTGCGGAGTACCGGCCTCACCGGTGCGCAGGCACAGCGTGCGCTTGATAAAGCTGCGATCATCGTCAATAAGAATGCGATCCCCGATGACCCCCAGCCACCGATGAAGACGAGCGGGATTCGGATTGGGACGCCGGCGGTCACAACACGGGGGATGCGTGAGCGTGAGATGGCGCAAATCGCAGCGTGGATTGGGGAAGTTCTGATGTATCCCGATGATGAGGTACGTTTAGTACGGATCGCAGCCGAGGTGGCCGAGATGTGTCGCCATTTTCCGGTACCGGCAGATATGGTGCAAGTACGGTAAGGCGTTCCTGCGGTGGAGCGTGACGTAAAGTAGGCAGATCGTTCAGATTGCACCGTCACCGACCACCGGACAGATTACCAGGGTTCGGTGGTTAGCCACAGTTGGCGACTAATCTGTCTGATCGCAAGCCCGGCTGCGCCAAGGAAGAGCAAAGCAGCCGCTAATGTGCGCTGCTGTTCATTGAGGGTACGGCGGAGAGCGAGAGCGTTATCGCGCCGTACCTCATCGCCAAGGGCGGCAAACTCTTGGGCAGCGGCGTCGGCGCTGGTCTGAGCGCCAATCCAGTCAAAGCGCCGTGCTTGCTCGTTGGCTTGGCGTAACGTTTCACTCGCGTGCAACCCGCGTGCGACCCTTCGACGGTATTCGGCTAACACCGTTTCTTGCCGGCGGTCGCCGATCTCGGCATAGGCCTGCTCGGCTTGTCCGATGAGGCGACCAGCTTGCTCGTATTCCCCTTTCAAGAGCGCAGTACGCGCCGCCTCGGCGAGCCGGTTGGCCCGTTGTCCGGTTTCTGCTTTAGTTTGCAGTTCGGTGAGTTTAGACTGAGCCGCCGGGTCGGCAATGGCGCTCAATTGCTCGATCTCACGAAGCGCTCCCTCGTAGTCTCCGGCCGTCAACAACTGTTGGACCGAAGACAGATCGAGCGCAGCGGTAGATGTGGACGGAGCTTCAATTTGTAAAAAGCCCGGTAGCCATGCTCGCCATTCTGCTTCGAGCATGGTGGCCGAGACACCGTACACCGTTGCCATCGCTGATCGGTAGCCACTACTCCGTCCAATTGTCACCAACAGTTGTCGGAATTGGTTGAACCCGTCGCGTTCGATGAGGAATGTAACAATCGACCAGGTTTGTGGGTAGCTCAGATCGGGTTGCCCATAGATCGCGTTCCGATCATCGAGGGTCGACCATGGCCACAGTGCCCCTTGTTGGGTCAGCGCACGTAAGATTGCGATCTTGTCGTCACGATCTGGGAGTTCCATATACTGCGCAATGCCCTCTTGCAAACCGACATTCAAGCGGCCATCACTCAGCTCGGCGGCGAAGATATGGGTCAACTCGTGACGTAAGTTGTTGATCTGAGCTGTTTCACTCTGTAACCGTGCGCGTTCGACAATAACCACCACTTCACGGCGACGAAAATCGGCGTGGGCGATGACGCCCGGTACTTGACGTGCCGTTGGGTTGGCTGCGAAATAGTCGTTGCTGGTCGGGTAGAGGCGTAACATGAGCGGTGGTGTCGGACGCAATGCAAAGACGGTGCTCAATTCTTCGTAGATGCTATCGATGATAGCAGCGTATTGATCGGCTATCAGTGCATCGCTCGGGGTGTAGATGATGTGAAAATAGGAGGTGCGCTGCTCGATCCACTGTGGTTGGGCGAGAAAGGTACCACGTGTGACTAACGCCAGCAGGATGCCGAGAAGGATCGGCCAGATTCGTGATCGGATCATCATCTTTATCATTTGGCAATCCATGACGAGATCAGTGTACCATGCCATTAGTTCGTCCGCTAGTGCTGGAAGTGGCAACGTAGGGAGACATGAGGTACAGTACAGATAGGATTGAGCGTGACGTGCATCGCAGGGTAATGGACGACACCTAGGAAGAGTACACACATGACAGCCGATTTCTTTACCCAGCTTCCCTTGCTTACTCGCTTTCGCGAGATTACCGATTTGAACGCCTATCGGCCATTGCCCGCAGATTGGACGATTTTTGTTAGTGATGTCCGCGGATCGACACGTGCCGTCGCCGAGGGTCGTTATAAAGAAGTAAATATGGTTGGTGCAGCAACGATTACCGCAGCGTTGAATGTAGCCGACGAGATAGAAATACCGTTTGTGTTCGGTGGTGATGGGGCGGTTCTGGCAGTGCCACCACCTTTGGCTGAACCGACGAAACAAGCCTTGAGTGCGGTAAGTGGGCTGGCCCGCGAGACTTTCAACCTTGAGTTGCGGGTTGGCGCCATACCGGTGCAGACGATTTTAGATGGCGGGTATCAGGTGTTTGTCGCACGTTTAGCACTCAATATGCAGGTGGCACAGGCGGTATTTAGCGGTGGCGGCATCCGCTACGCTGAACAACTGGTCAAAGATGCCGTCACGGGCGCAGACTTCAACATTGCACCGAGTGATCCCGCTGCGGCCAATCTGAGTGGCCTTGAATGTCGGTGGGATACTATTCAACCTGCGCATGGTACGGCGCTCTGCGTGATCGTTCAGACACTACCACAATTTGATCCGGAGATAACGATGGCGATCTATCGTAACGTGATCGATGAAATTGAACAGATTTACGGTGGTGATCAAGCGTATCATCCCCTACACTACGATCTGATGCAGATAAGTGCCAAACCGCAGGCTCTTTGGTCAGAGGCGCGGTTGCGTGGTGGTGCGAGTAGTTTGTCCCAATTGACCTATTTGATGCGGATCTATGCGCTCAATCTCGGTATGTACGGCTATCGCTGGCTCCAACAGTTACGAGGTGAGCATCCGTGGTGGGATCAGTATCGCAAACACGTAGTAACTGCCGCCGATTACCGCAAGTACGATGATACGTTGCGTATGATTATCTCCGGTACCGAGGCACAACACGAAGCATTGCTGGCGCGCTTAACAGCTCATTTTCAAGCCGGTGAGCTAGTCTTCGGCGTTCATCGCTCGCCTGAGGTTATGCTAACGTGTCTGGTTTTCAAGCGGATGGAACGGCAAATTCATTTTGTTGATGGTGCTGATGGCGGTTTTACCCTTGCTGCTCAAGATTTGAAACAGCGTCAGCGGCAGTACATGGTCGTTAACAGTCGGGAATAATGCGGGCAGGGTCTTGGCTGTCGATAACTTCGTGACCGTCGGGATGGACGCGCACATAACGACCATCAGGTTGGAGTTCACGGGCGCGTAAGTTATCAGACAGATAGGTAGGAAATAACCGCTCGGTGACGTATTGGATTGCGATTGGGTCGGAGAGGGGGAAAAGTTCTTCAACGCGCCGGTCGAGGTTCCGTTCCATCATATCGGCGCTCCCGATATATACTTTAGGCTTACCACCGTGGGAGAAGTAGTAGATCCGGCTGTGTTCGAGATAGCGACCGACAATCGAGCGCACCCGAATATTGTCGGAGAGGCCGGGAACTTGTGGGCGCAATGAGCACATCCCTCGCACGATCAGATCGATCTGTACTCCGGCTTGTGAGGCAGCATAGAGCGCATCAATTATCTTGCGGTCGACCAATGCATTCATTTTGAAGATGAGTCGCCCATTACCGTACAAGCGGTGAAGTGCGATCTCTTCCTCGATCAACTCGATCATGCGGTGACGCAGATTAACCGGTGCAACGAGTAAGCTGCGATACTCTTTTTGCCGGCTATACGCGGTGAGATAATTGAACAGATCGACCACATCGGCGGCAATCTCGGGTCGACATGTCAGTAATCCAAGATCGGTATAGACACGTGCAGTCACCGCGTTGTAGTTACCGGTACCAAGGTGGACATAACACTGAATACCGTCACTCTCTTGGCGGACGACCAGTGCGAGTTTGGCATGCACCTTCAGGCCGACCAAGCCATACACCACGTGGACACCGGCTCGTTCCATTGCGCGGGCCCACGTAATATTGTTTTCTTCATCGAACCGAGCTTTTAACTCGACGACCACCGTCACCTGTTTACCGTGCTCGCGGGCATGCATCAATGCCTGTACGATTGGCGAGTTACGCCCGACACGGTAGAGTGTCTGCTTAATTGCCAGGACATTCGGATCTTCAGCGGCGGCTTGAATAAAATCGATCACCGGGCTAAACGAGTGGTATGGATGGTGTAATAAGATATCGTTTTTCTTAATCGCCTCGAAGATAATCCCACTATTCTTAAGGATAGCCGGTACATGCGGTACGTAGGGTGGATCTTTCAGATCAGGCCGATCAAGATTGGTTAGTTGCATCAGATCGCTGAGTCCGAGCGGGCCACGCACGGTATAGATGTCATCGGAGCTAACTTTCAGATTGGCGGCTAGCAGTTGGCAGATCCGTTCAGGCATGCCGCTATCGATAGCGAGGCGCACGACCTCACCAAACCGGCGTTGACGCAATCCTTGTTCGATGGTAGCCAGCAAATCGTCGGCTTCATCCTCTTCGATCTCCACATCGGCATTGCGTGTTACACGGAAGGGGTAAACCTCAACCACATTCATGCCGGGGAAGAGCTGTTCGAGATGATCGGCGATCACCTGTTCGATCCAGACGAAGCAGTGGCAACGGCTCGGCGGTAATTCACCGATCGGCGGGCAAAGTTCTTGCGGAAGTGGTATCAGGCGTGGTAGAACTTCGGGAACTTTAACGCGGGCAAAAAGTTCCCCCTTCGCCTGATCGCGAATGACTACGGCGAGGTTGAGACTCAGGTTTGAGATGAAGGGAAACGGTCGGCTCGAATCGAACGCAAGCGGTGTAAGCACCGGAAAGATCTGGCGACGAAAATAATCGGCAACCCATGCCCGTTGTTCCTCGTCGAGCGCAACCGTGTTGAGAATACTAATCCCCTGCTCGCGAAGAGCGGGGAGCAGCTCGTTAAGGAGCAAATCGCGCTCTTGATCGAGCAATGGAAGCAGGGCACGGCGAATAGCACTTAACTGCTCACTCGGTGTCTGGCCGTCAGGTGAACGTTTTTGCACACCGGCGCGGATTTGTTGTTTGATACCGCTCACCCGGATCATGAAAAATTCGTCGAGATTAGAGGCAAAGATCGCAAGAAACTTCACCCGTTCGAGCAACGGGTTTCGCGGATCCATCGCCTCTTCGAGTACGCGACGATTAAACTCGATCAGGCTCAATTCGCGATTAAAGTAACGCGACTCGGCGAGCGGTGGCGTATCGAGTGTTGGTGATTCAGGTACTGTCATCGTAAGTAAATCGTCGGTTGTGCCTGGAATCAGATGGCTGAATACCAAGTATGAACGTATCTACCAATGCCTGCCTTGTGTATGTGCATAGTATAGCCGAGATAGGCTATTTGCACAAACCGTCCAGATGTGCTATACTCTCCGCCAGAACGCGGGCGATTAGCTCAGTTGGTTAGAGCGCATCGTTCACACCGATGAGGTCACTGGTTCGAGTCCAGTATCGCCCACCACCCCACCTGCGCGGCCAATTGGCCGCGCACTGATTTTCACGCCTTTATTCGGGTCACTCGCCACGTGTTGCGAGTTGAGCCAAGGCAGAACAGGTATGCGACCGCTCATTTCGCGCGCCGAGTTACGCGCGCTTGTCCGCCCAACCAATGTCACCGAGCACAACGTGCGTAATGTGTTAATCGATGGCATTGGAGTTGGGATCGTGACGGGGGTGGGTGTCTTTCTCCCCGTCTTTTTGGCTCGTTTGGGTGCGTCGAGTTTGTTAGTCGGTTTGATTACCTCATTACCGGCGCTTACCGGTGCCTTATTTGCCTTACCGATCGGTCGTTTTCTCGAACGGCAGCGCAATATTGTGGCCTGGTATTCTGGGATGCGCTTTTGGGTGCTAGCCTCGTATGCTGTATTCGGCCTCTTGCCGTTTGTACTCCCGCTTGCGGTAGTGCCGTGGGCGATCATCGTCATTTGGGCGTTGGTAACGATCCCATCAACCTTTGTCAATGTCGCCTTCACCATTGTTATGGGTGAGGTTGCCGGACCGCAGCGCCGTTATGCGCTGATGAGCATGCGTTGGTCGAGTCTGGGTTTGGCAACGGCAGTGACGGTAGCGGTGATCGGCGCACTGCTTGATCTGATCCCGTTTCCGCTCAACTATCAGGTGGTCTTTATCGGTTCAATGGCGGGTGGGTTGCTCAGTTTCTTGTTTTCACGGGCGATTACCTTGCCTGAGCGAACGTTCGTAGCAACGCAGCGACGTCAAGAGTCGCTGTTCGTGGCGTTACGCCAAGCTCCGCCGGCATTTATGCGGTATGCGTTGAGCGCCTTCGTGTTTCGCAGTGGTGTGGCAATGGTGATACCCTTGATACCACTGTATTATGTGCGTGAAGCAGGTTTGAACGATGCATGGATTGGTTTGATTAGCACGGTGGGGAATGGAGTCTTGCTGGTGGCGTATGCGGTGTGGTCGGCAGGTGCGCCACGGTTGGGTAATCATGGAGTGTTGTTGCTGAGCAGCCTTGGGATGACGCTGTATCCGTTTGGCGTTGCGCTAACCGAGACGCCGTGGTTGTTGGCTATCTTGGCCGGCTTAGCAACGTTCTGTGTTGCTGGGAATGATTTAGTCAATTTTGATCTGGTATTGAGTGCGATCCCGCCCGAACGCCAGGCAACGTATATTGGGTTGTTTCAGACGTTACAGAACCTTGCGTTATTTGTCATGCCGCTGGTAGCAACGGTATTGGCCGACGTAGTGGGAATTGTGCCAATGCTCGTGATGGCCGGTGGGTTGCGATTATTAGGGGTAGCACTCTTTGCCTGGCTGAAGGTGGGCAAACCTGCTCGTGCATAGTGTGGGGGAAATCATTGAAAACTATGGCGCAACCTTCACTGCGAACAATCTCGGTACTCCGGCGCGGGTATGGCCGGCGCTATACCGATTTGCCGGTTGACGAATTGACGCATCAGCGGATTGTGATTGACTGTAGCGATGGTTATCTGCGCCCAGAGCTGATCGATCTTCGTCAAGGCGATATGGTGTACTGGCGCGAGCAGGAACGGTATGTAACGGGATCCATCGCACAGGTGCGCCGTGAGGGAATGCGATTGGTAGCGCTGTTGAGCGATGTCAAGTTGATGCCGGAGGATTTCTTTCCGTATTGAGAAACGTCTAGCTTTCCCTTGCTACGCCTGTAGCGTTCGTGTACAATGCCTGCGGTTTATCGAGATTGTTTGCAGCGCGAAAAGATGATGTCGATGTCTCAAGCCGTTCATCGGCGCTGGATACCAACTGTTGAACAGCTTGTTTATGCCGGTATTGCCGTGCTGGCGATTATTAGTCGGCTGTGGGCGCTGGGTGATCGTGCGCTGCACCACGATGAAACGCTCCACGCCGCGTATTCGTGGTATTTGATGAGTGGTCGTGGCTATATGCACGACCCGCTCTTGCACGGGCCACTCCTGTATCACCTCGGTGCCTTCTTCTTTTTTCTCTTCGGTGATAACGATACTACGGCACGGCTGAGCGCTGCCCTGTTCAGTATTGCCCTCACACTAAGCCCAATCCTATTGCGCTCGGTAATCGGACGGACGGCGGCGATCTTGGCAAGCCTATACCTGCTTATTTCGCCGGTTGCACTTTACGTTGGGCGCTTTTTTCGCCACGATATCTATTCGGTGCTGTTCGAGCTGTTGGTTTTTGTGGGGATTGTGCGCTATGCCGCCGATCCACGCCCGCGCTGGCTCTATCTCGGTGTTACCGCGTTGGCGTTGATGCTGACGAACCAAGAGACAACGTACCTTTATATACTGATCGTCGCCGTGCCGTTAGTGGCGATATTTTGCTGGCAGGTCTACCGTCCGGGGTTGGCACTGATCGCCGGTTTAGGTTTGGCCTTAGTGCTCCTGATCTTTGTGTTGCCCGGTACGGCAGTCGTTGATGGTGCGCATCATGCGCGACGTGACGCTAACGGTGCAATTATCGTTGACCGACCGGGACCGATTTTTGGCTGGCCACCGCTCGAGACGGAAGATAACGGCTACGCCCTGTTGGTGCGTAACCGCAGTGATACGGATGGTGGACGGACTGTATGGGAAAACGCGGTACGCTATTTGGCCGATATTGGTCGTTTTGTGTGGCATCCGGCGGTAATCGGGGCGCTGATCGTCTTGACCGGTGTGGTAGCCCTCTTGATCTGGCAGATCTGGTTTCGGCGTGATGCGAGTGGGACAACGCGGTGGGAGCAAGCACTGGCCCGTGGTGAACCGGCTGCACTATTGGCCGATAGCCTTCGTCATGATCGGCGCTGGCAGGTAGCACTGGCGATCGCCGCGACCATCTATACGTTGCTGTTTACCGCCATATTTACCAACGTGCTGGGCCTGATTTCTGGAGTGGCCGGCTCGTTGCTCTACTGGTTGACCCAACACAATGTGCAGCGTGGAAGCCAACCGGCACACTATTACGCGGTGATATTGGCAATTTATGAACCGCTACTCATCATGGGGGCAGCCGTTGGGTTGCCATTGGCAGTGCAAGCGGTCCGACGGTGCTGGCCGGAGGCGTTGACCGTTGGCTTGATGGGGTGGTGGTCGGTAGCGGCGTTTGCTATCTACACGTGGGCCGGTGAGAAGATGCCGTGGTTGACAATTCATATTACGCTGCCTCTGACCCTCTTGTCGGCGTGGGCATTGGCGAAAGTGGTGGCGTTAGCGCAAAAACAGACGGTGCAGTGGCAGCAACGTTGGTCAACGCAGATGTTGTCAACGACAGTGACAGCGGCGGTGATTGCCGACAATGAAGTGTCTGGGTCGGGTGATGTCGCTTCTCCGCCTGGCGGTGGTTGGCGTTGGATCGAAGATTGGCAGTTGGGTGCTTTGGGTCTGCCTAAGGGATCGGTATGGAGTTTTGGTCTTCTCTGCGGCCTGATCATTGGCCTAGGCTATTTGTTGCTCTCGATTACTATTGCCGCAGGTCCGGTATCACCGATTCAACCGTGGATGGCTCTCCTCTTTGTCTTGATTTTGTTGACTCTCTTGTTCGTCGGTAGTGGATTGCGGTGGGGATGGAAAATTGCTGCTGCGATCACAGCGATCTGGTTGGCAATGTTCATCGGCTTGTACACAGTACGAGGTAGTGTACGGTTGGCGTACCAGACCGGTGACGTTGCCCGTGAGATGATGGTATATACTCAGACCTCGCCAGATGTAATGCGGGTTGTCCGGCGGTTGGAAGAGGCGGCGATGCGGCGTGGTGGTGGCACACGTTTGCCAATCCTGTACGATAACGAGACGGTTTGGCGTTGGTATTTTCGTGACTGGCCGGGTGCGGTGTATGTACCAGATGGCCGCTTGAACGGTCCACCCTCTGAAGATATCCAGGCTGTGTTCTTGCTGCAAGAGAATCTCGACCGTTATCCCGAAAATCGAGCGTATTTAGAGGGGTTTGTCATCCAGCGCTACCCGTTGCGGTGGTGGTTCCCCGAAGATCAAGTTTACCGTCTCAATGGCGGATCGTTGCTGGATCGGTTGCTCAAGAACCCGTTTGCGTATGACACAATGGCGCATATGTGGAACTATCTCATGTTTCGTCAACCGCCGGCGGGGTTGGGTTCAACCGATTTTATCATTGCCGTGCGACCCGAGTTGGCGCGACAGATCGGGATCGGTTTGGGTGGGACATTGCGAATGTCGGTGCCGTAAGGTGAGCGAACGCTCGGCCTGAGTCTTAGCGCGAAGGGTTCTCGCTCACTGATTGGACAATGAGAAGGTTCATTTAGGTCTGATCGAGACGCTGATCGGTATTGGTATGGCCGTACAAACACTGACAACGGAAACTGTGCTCGACCGACGATTACGGGCCGGTTGGCTAAGGTGGGAGACGGCACTCTACACCTTGATCGTGATTGCCGGTGTCCTGGCTCATCTGTGGGGGCTGGAGCGTATGGCTCTGCATCACGATGAGTCCATCCATGCGTGGTCGAGTTGGCGGCTCTATAGTGGGGCGGGGTCGTTTTCGTGCTGGAATGGACTGGACGAGAACGGGAATGCACGGGGCGGCTTGTTTCACGAGACATATTGCTACGATCCGGTTTACCACGGCCCATCGCTCTACTTTCTCACGGCATTGATCTATTTTCTGTTTGGTGATGGCGATGCGCAAGCCCGTTTACCGATGGCGCTAGCCGGGATCGGCCTGGTGATGTCGGCGTGGTGGTTACGTCCATACCTTGGCCGTGTAGGAGCATTGATTGCAGCAGTGTTGCTCGGTTTTTCGCCGTCGTTGCTGTACTATACCCGTTTTGCCCGCCACGATGGCTTGATGGTGCTGTGGGAATTGTGGATGGTCATCGGGGCGCTGCGCTGGATCGATAGTGGGCAGCGACAGTGGCTCTATCTAACGGCGGTAGGGTTGGCGTTGGCGATTGCCACCCATGAGCTGTACTATATTTTGCTCTTCATTTTTGGTGTGTTTGTGCTGATGCGATTGTTGGCGGAAAGCCGGTTTGCTCGGTATCAAAATATTGTGCTGCCGGTGATCATCGGTATCTGTGTGGTGTTGATGGTTTTCAACCCGCCGCTGCCGTTTGGTAGAGGGTTATACATCGGTGAGAAAGCCTTCTTGGTTGCCTCAGCCCTGACATTAGCATGGCTTTGCCAGCGCTTGTGGCCGCCGGAGCCGATCCTGCTACCACGCCTGCAACACCTCTGGCGCAGCGAACGTTCGGTGCTCTGGACGGCGTTAGCGATATTGGGTGGGATTTATCTGGTTCTATTCACGAGTTTCTTCACCTACCTGCCCGGTGCGATTGATGGTATCACTGCCGGTTTGATTTACTGGCTGGGTAGTCAGCAAGAGTATGCGCGTGGCGATCAGCCGTGGTACTACTACCTCATCCTATTGCCGCTTTATGAGCCACTGGCCGTACTAAGCGGGATTGGGGTTGTGGTGGCGATGATCGTGGCAGTTGTGCAACGCTGGCGGGTCGATCGAACGGTACCACCGCCGCTCGCTGATGTGACAACGTCGGATACGGACGATGTTGATGTAGCTGCCCGATTGCATGTCGCAAAGCCATGGCCACTCTATCCATTGTTGGTCGTATTTTGGTTTTTTACCGCGATCATTATCTTCTCGTGGGCCGGTGAAAAAATGCCGTGGTTGGTAACACACATGGCGTTGCCGGGCAATCTGTTGGCGGCGTGGGTTATCGGCCGTCTCAGTGACATTATCCAACGCGAGCAGATGTCGGCGCGAATCTGGCTTGTTCCCTTACTTGTGATGTTGCTGCTGGTGGCGGTAGGGGTAGCCTTTTGGCGGTTGGGAAGTGGTGGTACAACGGCATTCTTGCAGGCAATTGTTCCATTGGCGATTGTGTTTGGTTTGATCTATGCCCTGTTGACGCTGATCGGGCAGTTGGGAATACGACAGGCGAGTGCCGCGATTGGGTTGACGGTCGCAGCGCTCTTGGCGATGTATACGATTCGGGCTACGTGGCTGGTTGTCTACGATCATCCCGATGTACCGATCGAGCCGTTGATCTACACCCAAACCGCGCCTGATGTGCCGCGCTACGCCGCCGATATTCGTGATTTGGCGATCAATTTGACTCGTGGTAATCGTAGTCCACAAGAT
The DNA here is from genome assembly GCF_056331925.1 of Chloroflexus sp. NCBI lineage: Bacteria > Bacillati > Chloroflexota > Chloroflexia > Chloroflexales > Chloroflexaceae > Chloroflexus > Chloroflexus sp. The sequence goes on along the minus strand of NZ_JBWGQH010000025.1, from coordinate 32,335 downwards.
ACCACCGGTGGTTTGACGATGCCGGTCATTCTTGATGGTGGTGATCGTACTGCCGAGGGATCGCTGGCGTGGCCGTTGCAGTGGTATCTGCGCGATTTTAAGAATATCGTGTGGGTGAACGGTAGTGAACTAGGGCGGGTGCCGTCGGTTGAGCAACTGACCGTGACGATGCCTGATGGGAGCCGTGATTTGGCGCCAATGGTCATGCTCTACCGCCCGTATGTTACCGACCGGTTGCGCAATATCTTGCGCGAGTCGTATGTGCAGCCCTACGGTACAGCGGGGGTGTTTAACTGGTGGTTCCCTGAAGGCAACAAGTGCGCTCCGCAAAGCCCCGGCTACAAGAAGTTTTACTACAGTACGTGGTCGGCAGCGGCAGCACAGGCCGCTTGTGGTCGTGATCTGAGCAGTGAGTTACACGGGCCGTTTGATGTGCTGTTGTGGCCATTTCAACGCGAGAACTGGCCGGCGTTAGGCCGCTATCTTCTCTTTCGTCAATTGCCGAACCCACTCGTACCCGGTGCGCGTGAGGTGGAGGTCTGGTTGCGACGAGATTTAGCCGGTGGCGTTGGGCAGACGACGACGGCGACTACTACGCCGACGTTGCGGTTGGCTGCGCTAGCCGAGATTCGGCTGTCGAGTGGTGGGAATGGTGCTACCGGAATTGCCTTCGACCGGCAGGGAAATATCTATGTCGCTGATACGCTCAACCATCGGATTGAAGTCTTTGCGGCGGACGGTACGCCGATACGCACGATTGGTACGCAAGGCAATGCGCTCGATCAGTTCTATGAGCCGCGTGGGTTGACCTTCGATGCGCAAGGTAACCTCTACGTGGCCGATACGTGGAACGCACGGATTGTGAAGTACAGTCCTGATTTGCGGCCAATAACGAGTTGGGGTACTGGCGATCTCGATCTCGGCGATGGGCGACGAGCGACGATCACCGAAGGTGATCCGGCACGAAACGCTGCGGCACCGCTTGGTTTCTTTGGACCACGCGGGGTAGCGGTTGATGCCGCTGGTAACGTCTATATTGCCGACACCGGTAATAAGCGGATCGTTGTGACCGATAGTAATGGAACGTTCCTGTACCAATTTGGTGGTGCGGGCAACGCACCCGGCCAGTTCAATGAGCCGACCAGCCTTGCGTTTGATGCTGCGGGTAATCTGTATGTGGCCGATACGTGGAATGGGCGGGTCCAAGTGTTTACCCGTACCGCCGATGGTCGGATCGATCCGACTCCGCTGGCGATGTGGCCGGTGGCGGGTTGGCAGCCTAATACCTATGACGATCCGATGTTGGCAGTTAGTACTGATGGGACGGTATATGTAGCAGTACCGGTGCGCCAGTATATCCTTGTGACGAGCGCCGGTGGCGAGGCGCTGTTGCAATGGACCGGATTTGGAAGGGATGGCGTACCGATCACGAGTCCGAGTGGGTTGGCAGTTGCGACTGATGGAAGCATTTGGGTGGTAGACCGACTCGGTGGACGAGCAGCGCGCTTCGATTTACCGGCACTGGCACCGACGCAACCATGATTATCTCTGATTTTCGTCATCTCAACCAAACTGTTTCGCCGGCGGCTACAGAGTTGGGTGAGGCGTGGCAACGCACGCTCAGTCGGTTAGGCGACTATACTGCTATCGTCGTGCGGGCACTTAACTTACGCCCACAAGCGGCGACGTTGTACCGGCAGACCGAGCGCCATGTGCTGGTGCGGTTGACGTTGCCGACGGAACACGTGGTGTTGCGCATCTCACCGGAAGACGATTTGGCAGCACACGTCGCCTTTTTCCGTGGGATGGCGTTGGAAGGTATTCCGGGCGCACGGATTATTCAGCGCGATTTGAGTAAAGCTGCGGTACCCTTCGCCTATACCCTAGAGAGCTTTGTTGCCGGGCAAACGGCTGACACCCTGCACGACGATCATCTGCTGTACAGCATTGCCCGCCAAGCAGGACGTGCATTACGGCGATTGCACCGGCAAGGGATGCCAGGTGCAGGCCGACCGACGATTAGTGGGCGCTGGCCGCGGCTTAGTTGGCGGCATGTGTTGTTGGCGATTGGACAGCGGCTGGCCAGTCCGCCAATCCCGCAACTGATTTTTCAGACGGAAGAAGTTGCTATATTGCAGGCGATCGTACATAATCCGCTGCTCGATTGCGCAACACCGGTGCTCATTCATGGCAACTTTGGCCCGCAGGCGGTACGCTGTACGGTGGGTGGTCAGTACGTTCATTTGGAGGCATTAGAGGAGCCGGGCTGGTTTATCAGCGGTGATGGTTTATTCGATGTGGCCTTGGGGATGTGTGCCCATCTCCCGGCTGCGTGGCGCGAAGGTCTCTATGAAGGGTATTGTAGTGCTGGCGTGTTGCATGACAGCGAGCGTGAGCGGTTGCAGATGCTCCGTTTACTGGCCTCTGCGTGGAGTGCCTGTGATCACTATGCTCGTGGGTTGCCACACGAAGCGGATCTGGAGGAAGCGCAGCGATTGATTCGGGCTATTACCGTGGCAGATGCGAAATGTCTATCGGCGCAGTGATGGAGCCACCGCTGATCGGCGGCCTGCATCAACCTCGCGGATGTGAAGGGAGGGAACAGTTATGCCGGTACAACGAACGATCCGCGTCTACGATAGTGCTGAGGCACTCTACCAAGCGGCGGCGGCGTTAGTGTCCGAACAGTTGCAAACAGCGATCAATGAGCGCGGACGGGCGCTCGTTGCGTTTTCTGGGGGGAGTTTGACAGCCTACCTCTATCCCTTATTGGCCGGAACGCCGTGGCGCGAACAGATCGAATGGCCGCTGGTAAGCGTACTCTTCGCCGATGAACGGTATGTGCCATTCGATGATGCCGAGAATACCTACCGGGCTACCCGCCAAACCCTGCTCGATCACGTACCGGTGCAGGCCGAGCAGGTCTTTCCGGTACCCACCTACTATCGTGAGCCTGAGCAAGCGGCAGCGATCTACCACTGGCAAACGGCAGCGCTCCTTGCCGCCCATGGCGGCAAATTTGATATGGTCTTACTGGGAATCGGGCCTGATGGACATACCGCCTCGCTTTTTCCTCATCATCCGGCGTTAGCAACACCGGCAGACAAACTAGCGGTCGTCGTGCGTGATGCACCAAAGCCGCCACCGGTTCGTCTCAGCTTGACACCGGCAGCCTTCAATGCAGCCCGATCCATCGTGTTTATCGCCAGTGGTGAAAGCAAAGCTACGGCCGTTGCCGCCGCACTGACCGAGCCAGGTAATCCGCATGCGCAACCGACACGGCTGATTCAGCCGGAAGGTGGCTCACTCTATTGGTTAGTCGATCGGGCGGCAGGCAGATTATTGTAGCCACTGTTTCAACTACAGAGGAGCGGGTTGACGGTGTAAGTACGCACCATCCGCTCCTCTGACAGCGTGATCAGCGCCACCCACCGATAGCCTCAAAAATCGCGCGGTCGTGATAAGGGTTGGGTACAGTAGCTTTGGGTTGGGCCAACAGATACTCGGCCATTTCTTCAAAGGGACGGGTGCATTCCTCTTTCCCCGGCCCTTCCATCTCGAACAGGGTCTTACCGGCGAGCCGCGAGCGGCGGATGAGATCGTGGTACGGGACGCGACCAATTACCTTCGTGCCTACCTTCTCGGCGAACTGGTCGAGCAACGATATCCCGCCACCGTACTCATAATCGACGCGGTTCGCGATAATCCCGGCCAGCTTCACCTTGTGGCGCTGCGACTTCTGGGCAATTGCCAGACAAAGTCGGTTGGCGGCGAAAATACTATCGAAGTCGTTACAGGCGATAATGAGACCGTAGTCGGCATAGTTCAACGGTGCGGAAAAGCCACCGCACACCACGTCACCAAGCACGTCGAAGACAATCACATCGTATTTGTCGTAAAGCCCAAATTCTTTGAGCAACTTCACCGTCTCACCTACGACATAGCCACCACAGCCACTACCGGCCGGTGGACCACCCGACTCAAGGGTATCGACGCCGGCAAAGCCGGTGCGGATGACATCCTCTTTGCTCACATCTTCAAGGTGGAAATTCACACTGTCCAGCACATCGATCACGGTCGGTTGGAGATGACCGGTGAGAGGGAACGTGCTGTCGTGCTTCGGATCACAGCCGATCTGCAAGACTTTCGCACCCTTAAGCGCCATTGCCGCCGAGAGATTAGCCGAGGTGGTTGATTTACCAATCCCACCCTTGCCGTAGATCGCGAGGATCAGAGACATAGACAACTCCTTGTCGTAGGCCGGCTGTGCCGGCGTGCGGATACCGAATCTGCTATGTGAGGCGGAGGCAAAAAGGTGCCAACTTTCACGACTCCGCAGGTTTACCGTTAACGTGCCGGTGGCTGCAATTCACACCCAAATTCACGGCGATAGACATCGGCATAGCGAACGAGCGCGCGATAGACATAACCGGGAACGATCCGCCGTTCGAGCCGACCGTGCCGCTCGCGGACAAATTGCAGATTACGCAGCAACTTCATCTCGATCACCGAGCGGGCAAACTCCAATCCCTTCGGCCCACTCCGCCGCTGGATGAACGCGACCAATTGGCGGATCGGCCATGGCGGACGGCGGCGCGGTTTGCGCAACATCTGGATATAGGCAGGCATCCCGCGCGTGCGGTCACCACCACTGATCGGCGCGCGCTCTTCGATATAGGGACGCAACAGGTTAAACAACTCCACCCCACGCTCGGTGCGGACGAGCGTCCATTGCCAGCGTTCGTCCGGTGGAAGTGGTGCGCCCATATAGCCAATGGTCAAGTCGGAGAGACCGTTTTGGTAATCAAAACAGCTCAGACATGCGGGTGGAAAGACGCCTATCTCACCACCGAGCTTGGCTACATCAAGATCGACAAAATTGACCTTCTCGACCGAGCCATCTTCGTGTTTCAGCCAGATGCGAAAATCCTGCATGAACTCGTGATGGACGACCGTATCCGGCGAGCGTGAGACGACTTGCAAAAAGCGTTGTAAATCGGGATAGGTTGTATTATCGGTGCAGGGTATTCCAATGACGTAGAGACGTTCGAGACCGAGCTGATCCTCAATCGCACGCAGCGCATGGACTTGGCAGCCGGTGCCAATGTACGCAATACGGCGGAGACCGGCTTGCCGCACTTGGGTGAGCACATCGAGGGTAGGGGCGAGACACGGTTTATTGCCACGGGTAGCTCGCACCTCGTCGGGGGTACGGGCAAGGATGGGTAACGGTGCATAGCGAGTACCGGGTACCGCACCGGTGGTAATAACCCCTTCCACCAAACCGTGTTCGAGGAGCAATGCCCCAAGACCGGTCACTGCACCGCTCCATTGCGCACCGGGGACCGGTGGCTTCATACGAAACACGTGTAATTCACGGTAAATACCGAACAGCAGCTCATCGCCATCGTGCCGGTTGCGTCCGTGTAAACGACGCTCGATCTCCTCAGCGCGGTTATTGACGAAGACACAACTCTGTGCCATCAAAGGACGCAGCGCGCCGGTACAGATTCCGCAATCGCTACATAACTTCGGGCGACCGGCCAACCGCTCTTCACGCGACAGGAGTGCAATTTCACTGAGCGGGCGTGGTGGTTGCAGATGGCGCGGTGCTTTAGACGGAAGAGCAGAATTCATGCGCCAAGCTCCTCTTTCGCCGCTAACAGTACTTGGGCCGTAATCACGGCGTGGCCGTGCTGACGTGCGTATTTCTCGACATTCCCGCGTACCCGTCCACGGACAAAGAAGGGAACTTTCTTAAGCATTGCTTCGGCGTCAGCAGCCCACACCGGATCGACCGGGGCAGCAGGTGCGGGTGGGGTAGCAACGGCCGGTGTTAGGCTAGACACCGCGACGGTAGCGACAGCCGGTTCCTGTTCCGGTTTTGGACTCTCGACTGTAATTGCCGCCGGTGCCGGTTCGACAGCCCGAGCTGCGCCATGTTTAGCCTTCTCCGGCAGTTCAAGGCCGGCGTCGCCAAACAGATCGATCAGGTGCTTCTCCATACCGAGGGTGCAGGTGGTATACACCTCATCGGCGATCACATCGGCGCCATCGAAGCCGAGGAAGGGGCGATAGGCCAGCAAATGGTTTTCGATATGGGTTGGCGGTGAAATGACCATACAGTTCAGATCGTAGCGGCGCGACGTATGGCGTTCCATCTGGGTGCCACAGACCAATTCAGGGCGAAGTTCAGCAATACGAGCCGCGACGGTTTGGAACTCATCGGTCACCAACACCTGATCAACATAACCGGCCAACTGTTCGCGCACCCAATCGGCTTGATGCTTAACATACGTCCCGGCACCGGCGATCGGCATCCCCAGCTCATCGTGCAAGAAGCGGGTCACTCCTACCACGTGAGTTGCATCGCCAAAGACAAACGCCGGCTTACCGGAGAAGCTATCCATATCGGCGGTGCGGGCCAACCACGGCACAGCGGAAGGCGCCGACAGACCATCGAGCGAGAAGGCGGTCAGCGGTGGCATAGGAATATCGGCGCCGGCTTGAGCCAGTAATTCACGCAGCCGCTCGATCCAGCGTAGCGTTGGTTGCACGCCAATCGGCGTATCGAGCAGCGCTGGCACACCGAACTGTTCTTCGAGATAGGTAGCGGCGCGCAGACCCAACTCGCGGTAGGGTGCGATTGTTAACCAAGCCGCCGGCAAGCGCCGCAAGTCGGCGATAGTGGCACCCCAGGGTGCCACGACGTTAATCTCTACTCCTAGCGTCTTCAGCATGCGGCGGAGGCTAATCAGATCGTGACGGGCGTGAAACCCAAGTGAGGCCGGGCCGAGGATATTAACGGTTGGGCGCTCGGTGCGTGATTGTGGTTTGGCAAACCGCTTGACCAAATCGGTGAAGAGGCTTTCGGCAGCGACAATCTCTTGCATCCGATACGGATTGGCATCGTAGACCATCACCTCGCACTGCAAACCGGCGTGCTGGGCAGCAATCTCCAGATTTTCTTGCAGCAAGATCGTCGAACACGAAGCCACCACGATGATCAAATCGGGATGCACGCGTTCTTCAACCTGTTTCAACGTATCGGGTAGGCGGATCGTCCCACGGGCGAGATCGGTTCCACTGACCACGCTCGTCGTCATTGCCGGGAAGTTCGGCGAACGTTCGAGCATCGCGAAGATCGCATTGACGTAATCATCACCCTGCGGCGCATGGAAGACAGCGTGGACATTGCGCATACTGTTCGCGATCCGACCAACGCCGTGATGGGCGGTACCCTCGTACATCCAATAGGCTAGACGCATAGATCTGCTCCTCTGCACATAGTGCGACAGTACAGCTTTTTGGTGTCAAGCGACTACGATTGCAACGAAATAACGCCGCCGGGCGCACTTGGCATAATACCGGTCAGCCAAATCGGATCGGAACCAAGTGGGTCGAGCTTCGCGTGGCGTTCGAGTGCGCGCGTGAACGACGTTACTAATGCATTCACACCAGCCCAGCCGTGAATAGGCAGGAAGCAGTACTCCGTTCCCCACTTTGCGACCGTTCCCTGACCGACCAGTGGGTTGGTGGTAATAATGTTGGAGATAATCAGATCAGGCTTTGTTTCGGCAATAGTTTGCAACTGTCGGTGGAAATTGGCCTGTTCAACTAGCCGTACTCCTTCGAGCGCAGCGAGTTCGGCAGCATGGAAGCGACGATTGATGTACGGGGTCGAACACTCGACCACATCAGCACCGCAGGCTTTGAGGAAGCGGGCCAACGGCAGTTCCATCAATGTATCACTGGCGAAGAAGATCTTCTTACCGCGTAGAAGATCGGTATGGCGTTTAATCCGCTCCCATGCGGCAGCTTCGCGATCACTCAGATCGACCTTAATATCGAAATGGGCGGCCAAATCCTCCCAGAAACGGCGTGTGCCGTCAGGACCAAACGGGAAGAGCGATGAGAGGATCGTACAGCCACGTTCGTTGCGCAATTGTGTGGCCGTCTTGTGGAGATAGGGCTGGAGTGGCGCTACAATCGTTCCCGGCCCGATGGGTGGCAATTCATGGAAATGGCTGGCGGGCAAGAAACCGGCAACCGGAATACCGAGACGGGCTGCTTCGAGTGAAAAGTCGTCGGCAATCGCATCGTTGACCGAGCCGAGGAAGACGACCCGCTTATCTTCGGGTGGGGCAGGTGGACAGAAGGGGATGAGCGCTTGCAATACCGAGTCTTCGCTTTGGGAGAAGGTGTAATCGAGACCGGAAGCGGGTACAAACAGCACCGGCACTTCAGGTGTACTAACCGACGCTGCGAGACCTTCAAATTCCACCTTCATCACTTCAGGCGTGCATGACGAAAGGAGGAAGATCACAGAAGGGTGGTGCTCGCGCTTAATCTCTTCGATCTGGGCTGAAATGTCGGGCTGCGACGAGCTGAGATCCGATTCTTCGAGGAGCGATACGGCAAAACGTGGGCGGGCGAAGATCATCACACCAAGCGTGTTTTGGAGCAGGTGAGCGCAGGTATGGGTCCCGAGGATGAGGAAGAAGCTGTCTTTGATCTTCTGGTAGAGCCAGCCAACGCTTACGAGACCGCAGAATGAGTGGTACAGTCCATCCTCACGGATGGTGCTCGCCTTGTGCATAGCGCCTCCTAGCAAGCTGTAGTGCCTATTTGGAACTACCGAGTTTAATAACATTGTAGCATAAAAAGCAAGAAGGTGAAGTATAAACAAATCTGGTGCAAAATTAGTGCATAAGGTGATAAAAAGGATTGAGCTGCTCGGGTTACGCGAGTATAGGTCGTGCGCAGCGAAGAACGGTTCGACCAAGACGCATCGAGCAGGGGATGATACGCGCGTGTGGCGACGTATATACAACAGGCGTACTCCTTGGTAAGATGGTGAGTTATCGGTAGTACGCGCCGTGCAACAACTGGTGAACCGGTGTAATGGTAGTAGATGTGAGGGGGTGAGCTAGACTGATGGGTAACGAACTCAACTCTGTTCGATTACGACCTCTTCCCTCGCCATTGCCAGCTTTCGAGCAGCAACGTCAGCCCAACCAATACGATGAGGCCGGGGAAAAGCAGTCTCGGTATCAGGAACAGTACTCCCATGCCGAACAACCAGATCGCATTGCGCATCCCAGATCGGATGGTGCCACGGCGAATGTGAAAGATTAGTTGGGCAATCCCGATAACCATCAGGATATTGGACCAGATCATGGGTGGTAAGCGAAAGATGATCGGGATGAGCAAAGCGGCTCCGATCAAGAGCAACGTTGCGTTCCAATTAGATACTTGGTAGGTTGGATGGAGCTGTGGTGATGGCGGGGTGGATACCACCGGCCCGCTCGCCGACAATGACTGACCGCAGTGCACACAGAAACGGGCATAACGCGGATTGATAGAGTGGCAATGTGGGCAGGTAATGGTCGTATTGCCTCTGCTCGACAATGGCACTGTTTCACCGGTTGCGATACGCACCGCGGTACCACACTCGATACAGAAGCGCGCATCGTCGGGTAGTTCAGTATTGCAATGCGGGCAGTGCATAGCGCTATCCTTCTTCTAACTCAATCGTGATTGATGTAGGATGCTGCACGGTAGCTAAAGCCCAAGCATTTGTCGAATATGACGTTACCGAGCCGGTTAGGGTTGCACGAATTGGTGCAAGCAGGCCAACGCTGCGCGTTGCATACGGAGAGGGGCTTCGTTGATCGGGAGATCGCCGGTGGTGGCGCTGTACAGGTACGATTCGACGCCGAAAATGGCGCAGCGGGCGGCAGGTGTCGGGGCAAGGCCGGGGGCGTCGGTCGCTTGCATCGCGGTTATAGCCCGGACCGGATCAGTTTGGATGCTGGCGTCGGTTAACAACTCACGCCGGGCCGGTAGGCGGCCTAGGGCTGCACTCAGCCGCAGTTGCACCTCTGGTTGGTAGAGAGTTGCCAGCAGTGTCATCACATCCTCTGGCGTAGCTTGTCCATCGCGATAGCGCATCAACAGACTGCCGCCGATCAGTGAGCGGGCTGGGTTATCGTTGAACGAGGGTAGTGGCGCAATCCCGATCTGGAATGTATCGCTAATGGCGTGATAGGTCGCCCAGGCCCAGTCACCATCGATTGCATAGGCGGCAAATCCTTTGGCTAGCAGACGTTGGCCACGCGCATAACTATCACCGTTGCGTGGCGTAGCCCGGTAGAGGTCGCGAAGGAGGGTAAGGGTTGTCGTCATTGCCGGTGTGTCGAGAGTTGGCTCAGTACCGTCGGGGTTGGTAAATGAGCCACCGGCAGCGTAAAACCACGGTGCGAACCAACGGGCCGCGCCCCAACCTTGTACAAAGCCGGCTCGTTCGGATGTGCGGGCCGCTTGTGCTGCCGCCACCAAATCAGCAGCCGTCGCCGGCGGCGAGCGATCGAGCTGGTAAAGCAGCAGCAGCATATCTTGCGCGGTAATTGGTGCTCCCCACAGCGTATTGTTGCTGCTCGCTAGAGTACGCAAGCCGGGTAAGAGATCGTCGGGCAGTTGAATATCAAGCGGGGCCAGTACCTGATCGGCCAATAACCCGATCAATGCCTCTTGATCGGCCCAGATCAGGTCGGGCGGTGGCAGGCCGAGCAGGCGATCGGTGGCGAGGCTGATGAGCAATCCGTCGGGGTCGCGGGGAATTATGGCGAGTTGGAAGTTGCCGGCTTGCGCAGCCTGTTGCAACTCGGCGGCAATCGCAGATTGGGCCTCAGCCGGTTCGGCGACCCAGATCGTCAATTGGCGCGCCACCGGGGTTGCCGTAGGGGCTGGCACTGCGGTGGGCATTGTAGTCGCCGTGGGCGCTGGGGACACGGTTGGCGCGGCGGTCGCCGTGGGCGCTGAGGTCACGGTTAGCGCGGGCGCCGGCGCAGCGCAGGCGGCGCCAATCAACGCCGCAACGCAGATCAGCGCCGCGGCGCAGGCAATACGAAGGGTCACAGTGCTATCCCTGCAAATGGGCTTCGAGGAACCAGAGATCCTTGTCAATCGTGCGGGCGATTTCGGTCAGCAGATCGGCGGTAGCCTGATCGCCCAGATCGGCGGCGGTCGTAATAGCTCGCCGGGTTGTATGGGCATAGGCGGCGAAGCGGTCGGCCAGCGCAGCAACATGCGCCATACCGTCGATAATGTCGGTAGGGTATTCAGGCAGGCGTGATGTCCCAGCGGCTATGCGGACGGTTCCCATCGCCATACCGCCGAGGGCTGTGACCCGTTCGGCCAGTGTATCGACGAAACCGTTCAAGTGGCCGGCCAGTTCGTCAAATAGTTCGTGCAATTCCATAAAGTGCGGGCCTTTAACGTTCCAATGGGCCTGCTTTGTTTGACTCATCAGATCGAACGTATCGGCCAGTTGTTGATTGAGCATCGCGGTCAATGTCCGCCGCTGTTCAAGCGGCAGATCGATCCGAGTTGCAAATTCCGTGGTCTGAGTCATTGTGTCCCTCCTTGCATTGAACTTTTCAACCGACTTTGCCAAGGCAGTGGGCCTACGACACCGGTGATGACAGCAGACGAGGGTGCCATCTTGGTACTTACATCATACCAAAGTCAGGCTGGTTATGCCAATGTTGGGTTGGTACAATAGCCTGCAGACTTGCCGGTTGAGCGCGTTGTGAGGAGGCTGGAATGTGGTGTTGGCGCGGCTTGATCAACCTGATCGCCAGTGTTGTGATGTTCTTGGCGTTGTTGCCTGTGCAATCCGCGCAGGCCCAATCCCGCATCTGTTTCGCTGAAGTACCCAATTGCATTGAAGGCCGGTTTGCCGAGTATTGGCGGCAAAACGGCGGGTTGCCAGTGTTCGGCTTTCCGATCTCGCCCGCCTTTACCCAAGCAGTCGAAGGGCGGGCGCGGCTCGTGCAGCTCTTTGAGCGCAATCGTTTTGAGCTCCATCCCGAACAAGGGCGGCCATACGATGTCTTGCTAGGCCGGTTGGGCGATGATCTGCTGCAATGGCGGGGGACACCGTGGCAAAACGAACCGAAAGCGCCGGTGACGCAGCAGGTCGGTTGTCGTTATTTTGCTGAAACCCAACATCTCGTCTGTGATGCATTTCTGCGGTATTGGCAATCGCATGGACTTGAGTTTGATGGGCGACCGGGGTTTAGTGAAGCGGAGAGTTTGGCACTTTTTGGTTTGCCGCTGACCGAACCACGGATAGAGACAAACTCGTCAGGTGATACGGTACTGACGCAGTGGTTCGAGCGGGCACGGTTTGAGTTGCATACGCAGCTTGGGCCAGATGTGGTGTTGCTTGGTCTGCTGGGTCGGGAGGTATTCGGCTCACCTACCGATGTTGCTCCGACGCCAGTTTTACCGAGTAATTGGTTGGAGCGGCTCAATAGGTATCGAGCGGCAGCCGGTTTGGCTCCAGTGCAAGAAGATGCAACGCTCAGTGAGCAATGTTGGCAGCATGCCCGCTATATGGCCGAGAACAACGATCTGACTCACAATCAAAATCCATCGCTTCCGTATGCATCGCAGGCAGGACAGCGCTGTGCTCAGAACGGCAACGCCTGGATTGGTTTGGGCACAACGTGGCAACCGGTGCATGCCATCGATAGTTGGATGGAGTCGGTTGGGCATCGGCTGTGGATGTTGTATCCAACGTTGCAGGTAGTTGGGTTCGGTTTCTATACAACGGCGAATGGCGTACAGAGTGCAGCAGCTCTCGATGTGTTGTCGAATTTTAATGAAGGTGTTGATTATCCCGGCTGGCCGGTGCGTTATCCGGGGGCCAACCAACAAGGGGTGCCAGCGACCATCTATCCGATCACGCTGCACTGGCGCTACTTCGGCAATGCTCCAGTGGTCACGGCGACCGAGCTGCGGGTGGTGGGCGGTGCGATGTTGCCGCATACGGTTTCGACCGATTTGCCTGTTGGCCATAAAGGGATCGTGATCATACCAGCACAGCCGCTGCCGGCGTTGGCAACGATTGAGGTGATGGTGGGCGGTAGCTACGATGGGCGACCGTTTACCTATCGGTGGCAGTTTCAGACGGGGTGGTGAGCGTTACCGGTTGATGTGAAATGATAACTGTGGAATGCGGCAGTTGCACTGTCGCACTCCATAATCGGGCGGTATGGATGTGTTGAGCGGGGTGGCAGTTAGAGTTAGACTGCCGCACTCCAGCATAGGGGTGAAGGCGCTGAGTGGGGCGGCAGTTAAACTGCTGCACTCCAGCATGGGACGATGCTGGGCATTCGTGAACGTATCGTTGGGTCAAGAGGTTGCTAACCGGTGTGTGTTGGACTGGGCGTTTGGAGCAGATTGCTTGGGGCGAGATACAGCAGCGTGATCGCCTGCCGCGCTCTTGCCGTAACATAAGGAGGTTGGGATGCGTCAATTTCTGATCATTATCTCATTGCTGTTCGTCGTTACACTCGCTTCTGTCCAAGCCCAAGCCAACCCGGTGACGGTGTGGGTGCCGTTGGTGCAGGCTCCGCCGCCTACGGTGGCCGGTTATCTGGGGAGTGCGCAAGATGATAGGCTGGTCGCGGTGGGGTTTACCCCTGCCGGCGCATTGGTGCTGGCGGGGAATGTGCCGGTGCTGGCTGATGCGCCAGAGACGATCGTGCCGGAGGGTGGGGCTGGCGCGTTGATCCAAATTGCCGCCGATGGGCGGACGATCAGCAGGGTGGTGCGAGTCGCTGCGACACTCAACCACGCGGCGTTAGCCGCCGATGGCAGCGCCGTCGCGTGCGGGCCAGACGGGGTGATCGTGTTGGAACCTGATCTGGTGACGGTGCGGTGGCGGGCGACGCCGGGTGCGATCGCGCGTTGTGCAATTGGCGCTGATGGTCGGGTGGCGGCGTTGCGAGCCGTCGATCGAACGGTGCTGGTCTATCCGCCTGCTGGCGGCTCGCCGTTGGCGATTGTCGTGGCCGGCACTGCGGTCGCCGATATTGCGCTCGATACGGCGAATGGGCTGCTGGTTGCCACTGGCTACACCCAAGCGGCTTCTGATCTGAAAGTGGCCTTTTTGCGCGCCTACCGTCTCATTGATGGCAGCGTGGCATGGCAGCGCTACGGCTTTAGCGCCGCGGCTGTCAAGGGGGCGAATCTGGCTGCCGACAGCGAAGGACGGCGTTTGGCGCTAGGGGCGGATGGTCTGCTCTATTTCGCCGGCTTCACCGATGGCGGCAATTCCATCTTTGGCCGCGATCCTGCCGATCTGAACCGCGTGCTGAGCGCGAGCGAGTTAATCAAGTTCGACCAATACAACAATCCGTTCAATCTCAGCGGCGCAAAATCGTTGGCGTGGTATGGCCGGTTCGATCCGGCGACCGGCACGCTGTTGCGCGGGCAGTGGCTGCTCACTCGCCTGAGTAATGGCAAGGGCAATTCGATCAAGATCCGGGCGTTGACAGCGGCGGCTGACGGGACGCTGCTGGTTGTGGGTGATACCGCTTGTTGTCTGCAAGGCCGCAGCGCGATGCAACTCTTTGGCCAGACCCTCGGCAATTACGAATCGGGCGAGCCGTTTGCATTAGTGGTTAGTCCTGACTTCGGCCAACGCCGGCTGTGGACGGCGCTGGCTGCGCCGGGGGCAACAGCGGGGAGTTCGCCGGCAATCGCAGCGGCGCTTACCAATGACCGGCTGGTGCTGGTGGTGAATGTGACGCCGAACACCGCCAATACGCGCGCCTTGGTGACAGTGGGCAATCCGGTGTTTGCGGCCAGCAATGGCGGGAGTGAGGGGTACTATCTGCTGATGGCGCGGCCTTGATATGGGGGTAATGTTGTTGGTTGGCGGTTCGCTGCACCTTGTGTTCCAGCAATCACTGGCAGCAGTGAACATGTGGAGTGCGGCAGCTGCACTGCCGCACTCCATATCAACCGGCGCACCGGCGATGCTGGGATCGTGGTACGATACCATTGAGAGCCTTTGACCGGCAAGGAGTTGCATCGTGTCCACCGTTTCGGAAACCGCTATTGCCGAGATTCACCGGGTCGCAACCGCCATTCGCGCTCGGATTGGCCAGATCATCGTCGGTAAGGAAGCGATTATTGACCTTTTGCTGGCAGCATTGCTCTGTGAAGGGCATGTCTTGCTCGAAGACGTACCTGGTACAGGTAAAACTACTCTTGCCCGTGCCCTCGCCGGTGCGCTTGGTTGTACGTTTCAGCGCATCCAGTTCACCCCAGACCTATTGCCCTCTGATGTGACCGGTCTCTCGTTTTATAACCAAAAGTTAGGCGAGTTTCAGTTTCGTCCCGGCCCGATCTTTACCCAGATCGTATTGACCGACGAAATCAACCGGGCGACGCCGCGCACCCAAAGCGCGCTGCTCGAAGCCATGCAAGAGCGGACGGTCTCGATCGACGGCGAGACGCGCCCGCTGCCGCGCCCGTTTCTCGTTATCGCGACACAGAATCCGATTGAACTGGAGGGTACCTTCCCATTACCGGAGGCACAACTCGACCGATTCTTGATCAAAGTCGCGATGGGCTACCCAAGTGCCACCGAAGAAGAGGAGATTGTCCGGCGCTCGTTAATTCCGGCCAACCCAACCGCTGTATCGCCGGTTGTCAGCGCCGAAACCGTTCGCACGCTACAAGCAGCAGTACGCACCGTCGCAATCAGCCCACCGGTACGGCAGTATTTGGTAGCAATTGCCCGTGCCACGCGCGATCATCCCGATATTGAGCTAGGCGCTAGCCCACGTGGTTCGCTGGCGTTGGCTCATTTAGCGCAGGCGCGAGCGGCAATGGCCGGGCGGAGCTTTATCTTACCCGATGATGTCAAAGCGATAGTGGTTCCGGCTCTTAACCACCGCCTTATCCTTACTGCCGAAGCGCGGCTGCGTGGGCAGACGACGACGGCGATCCTCGAACGCATTCTCGCTCAAATCCCGGTGCCGGTAGAGGGGGGGTGATCCTCTATCCCGGAGGAGAATAAGGTTTACTGCAAAGGCACAGAGGGAATAGATGAGGTCGCGAGGATGATCACCATCCCCAACCATCTTTGCGCCCTCTGCGTTCTTGGCGTCTTTGCGTGTAACACCTCTGCGCCTTTGCCCCCTTGGCGTCTTCAATCAGTTGGCGTATGCCGCCCTTTCAACCGTATAATCGTGGGCCACACCTCATCGGCGGGAATGGGGTGTGCAATCAGGTAGCCTTGCAACACATCGCAGCTCATACTGATCAGCGCAGTACGTTGTTCGTTGGTCTCAACGCCTTCAGCAATCACAGCTAGCCCAAGACTGTGGGCAAGGTTAATGATCGCGCGCAACAGAGCACGGCTGTTCGTGACAACATTCTGTTGTTCGTCAATGGCGCGCACAAACGCTTGGTCAATCTTGAGCGCATCGAGGCGGAGCTGGCGCAAATAGGCGAGCGACGAATACCCGGTCCCGAAATCGTCGAGCGCAATTCGCACCCCCATTTGGCGCAACTGATCGATCTGGTGCGCCGCGAAGATCGGGTCATCAAGCATCACGCCTTCGGTAATCTCTAGTTCGAGATACTGGGCCGGCAGACCGGTGGCGTGCAAGACCGCTGCCACTTCGGCCACGAACTCAGGCCGCAATAATTGGCGGGCCGAGACGTTGACGCTGATGCGCAAGAGTGGATAGCCAGCCTGTTGCCATGCCATTGCTTGCCGGCAGGCTTCGCGCAGCACCCACGACCCAATCTCGATAATCAGATCACTCTCTTCGGCAATCGGCACAAACTCGCCGGGAGCAATCGGGCCGCGTTGCGGATGGTTCCAGCGCACCAGTGCCTCGACGCCGGTGATGCCTTCGCTGACTAAATCGTATTGCGGTTGGTAGTACACCACTAGTTCGTGCCGTTCAAGCGCGCGGCGCAGTTGGGCTTCCAGCGCGAGGCGAGTATAGGCGCGTCGGCTATGTTCGGGCCGGTAATGCAGAAAACCGCTGCGTTTGAGTTCCTTGGCGCGATGCATGGCGCTGTCGGCATTCTTGAGCAAGGTCACCACATCGACGCCATCGCGCGGGAAGAGGCTGATCCCGATGCTGGCGGTTAAGCGCAATTCATGCCCATCGTAGACATACGGCGTCTGAAGGGCATCGAGTAAGCGTTGAGCGGCAATATCGGCTAATCGTGCATCAGGCAGATCAGGCATCAGCAACAGAAACTCATCGTCTCCCATGCGGCCCAGCGTATCTTGGGGGCGGGCGCATGCAGCGAAGGCCTGGCTAACATGTTTGAGAAAACGGTCTCCGACGGGATGCCCAAGCGAGTCATTCACCTGTTTAAAACCATCGAGATCGATAAAGAGGAGTGCAACCAGATGATGTTGTTCGCGGGCGTTATCGATGGCGAGAGCGATCCGTTCTTGCAAAAGGTTCCGATTAGGTAGGCCGGTAAGGGCATCGTAA
Source organism: Chloroflexus sp. (assembly GCF_056331925.1). NCBI lineage: Bacteria > Bacillati > Chloroflexota > Chloroflexia > Chloroflexales > Chloroflexaceae > Chloroflexus > Chloroflexus sp. Next base: position 15,008 of record NZ_JBWGQH010000025.1, on the reverse strand, counting down.
CGCACCTGATATTGCAGTTGCGTGTTGAGATGCACGTGATTGGCAATCAAATGTAAAAGGTCGGTCACCACGCGCAAGAGCGCTTGATCGGATTCGCTCGGCCAATCGGTTTGCGGGTAAAAGATGGCTAATGCGCTATTGCTACCGGTAATTGACCAGATCAGACCATGGGTAACACCGTAATGGTGTAACCACTCCCATTGGGTACGTAAATCGATAGCAATCGGCTGCTTATCTTTGTGGTGGAAGATACATTGGCGTAAGCGTGGGGCAGTCTGCTCAGATTCTTCGGCCAATCGGCTACTGTACGCTACGGCATGATTATTAATAACGGCCCACACCAACCAATTCGGGCGTTGACGTTCAATGAGAGCTACGAGTTTATCCAGAATCGTCTTGATCGAAGCGTGCTGCAACAACAAGGCTAATAATTCAGACCGATCCTGTTCGAGAAACACCGCGAGCTTCTGGGCACTAATATCGCGGTGCAAAAGGATCATATGTGTGGCGATGCCAGATTCGTTAATGACGGGTGAGAGGCTAGCATCAACCCAAATCGGGGCACCGGTACGCGTATAATAGAGCAATTCAAGACGGATCGGGGTGTGTTGTTCCATCGCAGTCCATAACTTCGCCAGCGCATCGGGATTCGTCGCAGGTCCGTGCAAGATGCGTAAACTACGCCCGATCAGCTCGTGTGAAGCATAATCGGTCAGGCGGCTGCAAGCAGCGTTTGCATAGCGGATGAAAGGGCCGGGAGTATGGAGTGGTTCGGCATCGAGGATGAGTACTGCGTCGTTTGTATGAACTACTACCGATTCGAGCAAACGTAACCGCTCCTCAGCCTGTTTACGGGCAGTAATATCACGCACCACGATCAATGTTCCGCCGTTGACCATTTCATTATGGTAAAGTGGATCGATGCTCGCCTCAACGATCATGCTGCGACCGTCAGGTAAGCGGTGGATCAATTCACCGCGCCAGCCTTGCATACTACTGTTTGTAGAGGTCTGGAGCGATTGATAGGGGAGCGGTTCAGCCGTAAAAAGACGACTAAGTGGTTGGTGAATCACCGCTTGGGGATTGACCCCATACAGATAGGCGGCCATATCGTTGAGATAGACGATAGCTCCACTCTGGTCGGTGACGATCACAGCTTCCTGAATCTGGGTTAGCACGCGCGCGCGCAGATTGAGCTGTCGTTCAGCCTCGATCCGGTCGGTAACATCGTGACCGATGGTAAGTACTTGTCGTTCACCAGAACCCTCGATAAGGACGCCTTGGGTCTCGATCACGCGCACAACTTGATCACGGGCATAGATATGGTAACGGGCCGGTTCAAGCGTTTTTCCCTCGCTCAACTCAACGCGCCGTTGGTGCATCTGCTCGTGTTCTTCGCCGGAGATGAATGCAGTAAGCGGTTCGTTGATCAGTTCGGCAGGATCACTTACCCCGAAGATGCGGGCGCCGGCAGGGTTGCAGTAGCGAATAATCCCGGCGGGAAAACTACTTATCAGAATCATCCACGGTGCGAGCTCGAGTAACTGGCGGTAGCGTAGATCGCTGTGACGCAGGGCGTGATCGGCGGCTAGTAAGGTAGTGACATCGTAACCATTGACGATGATCCCCTTGATCTTCGGATCGGTGCAGTGATTGCATAAGATCAGCTCGCAGATCCGCCAACCACCATCAGCGTGGTGTAGTCGTACTCGTATCGGTTGACGGATACACTGCTGTACGGACGATTGGAGAGCCTGCTGTAACCCTGCTTGATCGTCGGGATGAGCCAGTTCTAAGAGTGATTTGTGATGAAGGTCGGTTGGGGAATAACCGAGCAAGGTAGTCACGGTCTGGTTGGCGAAGTAGATGATGTAGTCAGGGGTAAGGATGAGGACAAACTCGGCGAGGCATCCGACGATAGTAGTGAGTGCCGTTGTTGAGAGTATGTCGATGGGTAATGACGTTGAGGATAGTGCAGCATCATCGGTCATACGAATTGCTACCGGATGTAGAAACTAATACTATCCTTAGTATACTGTAGTATACTGTGGTTACGCCAATCGTTTGCAGTGGGAAGTATCGTGGAACCTGTCGGTAAGCCATTCAGGCTACCGACAGAGATCATTAATACGATATTGCTGGCGTAGACAATTTGGGACTATGAGAGGAGCTGCCAAATATCAAAACCGAGCGAAAAAAGAATGATAAAGAGGATCACACTCGACAGTGGTAACATATCGAACCGACGTGGATGGCGTGTCTGCCAGAAGTAACGTAGGCTGCGGACGAGCATTGTGATTGCCAGTAGATCGAGCAAAATCACCATCGGCAAAGAGATGTCAGTGGTTAGCCCGATCAACGGCAGCACAACCGGCAAGAGCACGTATTGCAGGGTACAGCGTGTTGCCGAAATAAAGAGAGAGAGGCTGAAAGCGCGCTCACCGGGACTCGCAGGAAAAGCATCTTCAAGCTCGGTTACCTCATCAACCGCCGGTTCGTCAACCGGTTCTGGGATTGGTGATTGAGGTGGTAGAAACAGCAGCCGGTCAAACACGCGATCGAGAGTTTCGGTGATAGCAGACATAGGCAGCACACATCTCATGGAGAAAGTTAATTAAAGACGTTACATTGCAACGTCTCTCTACCTATATTATAACAGCATCCGGTTAGGCTTTAAGCAACGCTGGGGTCAGCATGGGGAAAAGGTGGCACCTTGGCTGCGGTATGCCAGACTTAGCTCGTATCCGCGCAATCTGCAACTTGCCCCTATAATAATAATTGAGTCGACTTTTACTCTTTATGAATGAACTACTATGCGACATCTGAAATTGCTTCTGTCCCTTGCTGTGCTCCCCATTGCCGGTTGGTGGTGGTTTGAGAGCAACGTGTTTACCACCGAGTGGTTACTCGGCCATAGTGAAGGTTTTCAGCGGTTTGTGATCTGGATGATCTCGACGTTACAGAGTAGCGGTTATGTCACAATTTTGGTGTTGGGAGTAGTCTATCTCGTAGCTAGTCTTATCGAGCTGATCTTTTGGCCGACCGGCACACTTGCACGGCAATGGGGCGTTTCAGCGCTGGTGTTCTGGCTAGCAGTCGTTGGTCTTGATGCGATCGGAATTTTTAACGGCTATAGTGTGCGTTATTTCGGTATGTTTTCAATTGATGGTCAACCACCACCTGAATGGGGCCGCTGGCTGAGCGGCGTGCCGCTGGCGCTGCTCTTTGCCATTGGCCCCGAAGGGCTGCTTCGCTGGTCGTTGCTAACGATGCTCGCGTGGGGCCGGCAATTCTTCAGCCGTCCGGTGGCGGTCGGGGAAGGGTAGCGGTTCGTTCTGCTCCTGCAAGGTGTACACCGGCTTCCCGCTGACAAAGACCTGCTGCATCACCGGATCGGGCATCCGGCGCACGACGATCAGGTCGTGGTGGTGCAATGTTCGACCGGACGTCCAAATACCTCACCGACCACCGCGCTGAGCGCTTCACGAGCATCCTTAAGTTCTGCGCCCAATTCGCTAGGGAGCCATGCGATGACGATAGGGCAATTCTGGTTGGCAGTACTACCGCCAGTACCATATGCTGCTAGCACGAATGCTGTGACCGATAAGACCAACAAAAGCCGCAAAGACCACATACAGCGCATGCTGATGATACCGTTACATCGCCGTATGCAGTCTAAGCAGTGTTGATCATACGCAGATGATCTATTGACTATGTGTGCGTCAACACGGTGCAAGAAAATTGTGTAACAATAATCACATCTCCCTATCGGCGAGATTTTCGGCAATCAACCGTTCGACGATGACCACGTTACGCCAGTGGCCATCGAGACGGGCATGCTTCTCGTAGATGCCGACCTCACGAAAGCCGACCGAAGCCAACATCGCTCGGCTAGCGGTGTTTTCCACAAACACCCGCGAGAGCAGCTTCCAGAAACCGGCCCGAGTAGCTGCCTCAATCAGGGCCAGCATAGTGAGTCGGCCGATCCCGCGCCCACGCCATTCACGTTCGACGTAGACCGAAAACTCGGCGATCCCGGCGTAGCAGTCGCGGGGACGATAGGGAAAAGTGGCTGCGAAGGCAACGATCTGATCGTTGATGATGGTCACGACGATGGGAAATCGATCGCCGAACCAGCCTGCCACTTCTTCGGCCGTGCGTGGTCGCGTTTCAAAGGTGGCGATGCGGTCGGCGATGCCTTGGTTGTAGATCGCGGCAATCGCCTCCGCATCGGCTACGGTTGCAGAACGGGTTAAGACGCTACTCATCGGTTAATATCCACGACAATTCGCCCACGAGTTTGCGCATTTGTAATTTGTTCGGCGTAAGTGGGCAGCTCGGCAAAAGGAATGACTGTCGTCATCCGGTCGAGCAATTCAGGTGAAAGGTCACGGGCAAGCCGCTCCCAAGCGGCGAGTCGTTCCTCGCGCGGCACCATCACCGATTCGATGCCGATCATCGTCACACCACGCAAGATAAATGGGTACACGGTCGTAGTGAACTCGGCGCCGCCGGCATTACCGCAGATGGCGACTGCGCTACGCATCGCCATTGCCCGTAGGACACCGGATAGCACCGCTCCGCCGACGGTATCGACTGCGCCACCCCACCGTTCGCTTTCAAGTGGACGACCGGGGGCGGTGAGGGTATTGCGGTCAAGGATGCCGCTCGCGCCGAGTTCGCGCAAGTAGGCCTCTTCGTGGGGTCTGCCGGTGGCGGCGATCACCTTGTGCCCGGCTTTGGCCAGCAACGCCACTGCCACGCTGCCCACGCCGCCGGCAGCGCCGGTGACCAGTACTTCACGACCGGAGATGAACCCATGCCGTTCGAGGGCCAGCACGCACAGCATCGCCGTAAACCCGGCGGTGCCTAACGTCATCGCGTGCAGCAAGCTCATTCCGGCGGGCAGCGGCACTAACCACTCGCCCTTCACCCGCGTGTACTGGCTAAACCCGCCCCAATGCCGCTCGCCGACACCCCAGCCGGTCAGTATGACTTCATCACCCGGTTTGTACCGGGGATCGGACGACTCGACGACGGTACCGGCGAAGTCGATTCCCGGTGCTAGTGGACTAGTGCGCAGGATTTTACCTTTGCCGGTGATTGCCAGGCCGTCTTTGTAGTTGAGTGTCGAGTAGGCGACTTTGACCAGTACCTCGCCGGGCGGTAATGCGCTTAACGGTAATTCACGGAATTCAACCCGCCGGCCTTCGGCTCCTTCTTCTACCACCAGCGCGGTAAAGCGTTCTTCACTCATCGCTATGGCTCCCTTGCTTTGCTCGTACACGATTCATGTATTGTCGATTATAATGAAGAAAGATACGGATGCCAACAACGTGGGCCCAGCTCTGTCAAACATTGATCGGCTTGTTGGGAATAACACTGTCGATGCAGTTGTCGTCTTTGTTGCGTATTCATATGAGGGTGCTATGATTCGTGCGCTTGATCACGTGGTGATCCTGGTGGAACAGTTGGCATCGGCAATAGCAGCGTATACGGCAGCCGGTTTTGTTGTTGCTCCTGGCGGAGAACATGCCGATGGTGCAACACACAATGCCCTGATCAGTTTTCCCGATGGTACCTATCTTGAGTTGATCGCTTTTCGACGACCGGCTCCGGAACACCGCTGGTGGCGGCATGTAGTGGCTGGGCCTGGATTGATTGATTTTGCTCTGCTACCAACCAACACGACGATTGCAGTTGCTACTGCTGCCGACCGTGGGCTGATGATGAACGGGCCGATCCCTGGTGGGCGGATCCGGCCCGATAGCATCAGCCTCGCGTGGGAGACAGCGTGGCCGCCAAGTCCTGATTTACCATTTCTCTGCGGTGATATTACCGATCGGGCGTATCGGGTGCCTGATGCCGATTTTTGGGGGCACAGCAACGGTGCAAAAGGTATTGCTGAGGTGGTGGTGGCGGTAACTGATCTGGTCGCGAGTGTCGGGCGGTATGCCGCTTTGCTTGGTGTGACGCCGCAAGCTTTTCCCGCTGAAGCGCGCATCCGGCTCGGTGAGAGTGAGATTGTGTTGCGCAGTCCCGATTCTGGTGATCCGCACGTGCTCGACCGTCTGACCCGACGTGGTGAAGGTATTTGTGCGATCACACTAAAAGATCTTCAATTTCCCGATCTCTCGCCGCAGCTTGGCGCAGCGATTATGGCTGCTCCGGTAGCATAACCCATCTATGGTAGCCGACTTGGAACGATTTGCCCAACGAGTGCGTGCCGAGCGAGGCGGTTTTTTTGACCGTGATCGCTCGATTACGTTGGTACGTGCGCCGGGTTGGGTTGACCTCTTCGGTGGTCTTGTCACCGAGGCCGGGATGTTGTCATTGCTCTGGCCTACCGGCGGTGGGGTAATGGTTGCGCTGCAACCCGATCCCGAACCGGTCATCCGTTTTCGATTGGAGACACGCATCGATTCAATCCCTTGCACGGCCCTCTTCTTGCATAGTGGGCCGCGCGAATACGAAGATGTCGTAGCCGAGATTGACCGTTACCAACCGCCGCGTAGCCCGTGGTGGGGGCCAGCGCTGATGGCGTGGGTTGCCCTCATGCGCGAGGAGTTTGTGCGGTTTGGTGGCGGTGCGCGGGTGATGCTCCAGCTCAACCCGAATCTGCCCGGTCTGGCCGCAGCGGTGATAGCTGCCGTCGCACAAGCATTAGTGACGGCGTATGGCGTTCATCTGTCACCACGTGAACTTGCCATCACCTGCGCCGAAGGGTTGGTCCGGTTTGATCGGCGTGGGGGTGAGCTGATCGGTGCGTTTGCTACCGTCTGCGCGGCGGCAAATGAGGTGTTGGCCGTCTGGCCTCACAGTGCACAGCTCGCGGGAAGCGTCCATCTCCCCGCCGGCTATGCGATTTGGACAATTCGCGTTGGTGATGAACCGCGCCAACCGCTGGCACGGGTGCATGCGGCGTTTGCAAAGATCGACCGGTTACTTGCCGGGGCGTCTACTGAACCCGGTGCAGCATTAGTTGCGATGGGCCTTAACGACTTTCTGCGCAGAGGGCGCCAACGGTTATCGACGACCGACTCTGCCGGCGAGAGTGCTGGTTCGTTGGCGGCTTTGGCGATGTTTGCGCTCGAAGAGCAGCAGCGTGGTCGAATTGCGCTGGCTTTGTTACGTGCCGCTGCTCATCGCGCGCAGCGCGAAGATGACGTGCGGTTGATCGGTGAGTTGCTCACGCAGAGCCATTGGTCGCAGGCGGCATTGGGCTTGACCGATCCACACGCCGACGCACTAGCCGAGCGATTCGTGGCGCCGGTAATTTTTGGCGTTCGCCAACCGGTGGTTGCTACCCGGGCTACGCTGGTGGTGTTTGGTCGTTCGGATGCCGAGGCTGAGGTGCAACGTGTGGTCGCAGCGTACCGTGCTGCTAGTGGCCTTCCGGTGAGTGTGATCGGCGGGAGTTTAGCGGGTGTGCATAAAGCCGGTGCGCGAAATGGGTGATAGGTGTTGCAAGAATGTGGTAGTATGGTGACGTCGTCCATGGTTAGGCAATGGGTGCATGGTTGCCAACCTGGTATCTAGCCACCAACGAAAGGATCATCGCGTGTTATCCTTCATTCGCTCGCATCCTTACATCACCGTCTTCGTAATCGTGTTTTGCATCATTTTCTTCGTCGCCGTCTTTGGATTGGGCTTTGCATAGAGCGAATCGTTACTCGCTGCGGCGGTGATTTCCGCCGTAGGTGTGGCTGTTCAGTGGTGGCAGACGAATGGGTTGGGCTAGGCGACGGTTGATACACTGTTGAGCTGTATCTTGAAAAGTGGTGTAAGATAGGCGGAGCGCCGCACGATGATGAGCTGTGCTACCGCCTATTCTTGTTTGTATTGTCGATGACTATGGCTTACCCTCGCGTTTGCAGGCAATGTGGAGCACCGGCGACGCAGAAACGATACTGTACCGAGTGTGGTGCGCGGATGCCGGTACCGCGGATATTGGCTATTACCAGGTGGTTCATCCTCTTGGCGGTGATCGTACCGGTACTGGTCGGCGGTGGTGTTGGCTGTACGTTTACGCAGTCATCGTCGGTAGCCGGTTCGCCATCACCGTTCGCCGTAGTAACAGCGACGACCACGGCTATCACCGGTATCTTACCCACGGCGACACCGGTAACTGGTGTCGCAAGACAACCTACCCCGCTTGAAGCAACCACGTTGATCCGTACAGCTCAGGCGGGTACTGCGCAAGCCATCCAGATCGTGACGCAGACGGCGCATGCGCTTGAGATAGAGATTGCTGCGCTGTTTGCCGGTGCTCGTCGGGTGTTTTACGATGAGTTTGTCGATAACCGCAATGCATGGTTTACCGGTGTGTTTCAAGAAGTCGAACTTGACGTTATCGAAGACGGTGTCTTCAAAGTGTTCTGGACGGGGCGGGGGGCATCGTATGAGTTGTACGAACTCAGCTCCTTTACCGATTTTATCGCCGAAGTTGATTGTCGAATCGCCCGTGGTAGTGGTGATGTGAGCTGTGCGTTGGTGTTTGCGCACCAGAAAGATGTTGGCTTTTACAAGTTCGAGTTGTTCATAGATTACTATCGGCTTTCGGTCATTGCAGCAGCGGGCGATCCGGTCATACTCGCCGAAGGTGATCCACGCCGGTTGACGACGGTTGATACCTTCAACCGGCTGCGCGTGATTCGGCAGGGTGCGCGGATTCGGGTGTTTATCAACGATGTGCTGGTTGCTGAGGTGAACGACACAACCTATCCGAGCGGACGGATCGGCGTTTCGACGGCGTGTTACCGTGCAGAGGGTGGGGTCGAGGTGCAGTTTGATAATATTGCGATCTGGTCGTTTCCGTGATGGGAAGGAACATCGCATGCAATCGCCGTTTCCCTATCTGCTTGAGGAATTTGTGATCGTCAACGCACCGATGGATCGGGTTGAGCGGGTGATGACTGAACAGGCGCTGATGGAACGTTGGATATCGCCGGCAGTGCAGTTTACGCCGCTCGATGGCTGGCGCTTTGATGCCGGTGCACCGTGGCGTTTGCGTCTCACCGGCGTTGGCCCGTTGCTTGAAGCCGGCTATGTAGTGGCCGAACGACGGCCCGGTCTGGTGTTGTGGGCTTTCGATGGCTTCTGGGAGGGGTTTGATGCGTGGCAGTGGTTGCCGTGGCAGGATCGTACCGATCAGACGTTGATCCACAACCGGATCGAGTATCGGTTGAAGATTCCCGGTCTCGATATCATTTGGCCTCTGACGATAGCTCCGTTTATGAAGTTTGACGTGCAGGTGCAGATGGAGCGGTTGAAGCGGGTCTGTGAGATAGCTCATTAGATGTATCGAGCTATCCTTGGTCGGAGGGAGATTGGCGTGAGTTCTGTTTCTACGGTGAAGGAGCAAGTCACTGCCAGTGAGTTGGCCGAATTTCTCGATTCGCGCCAGCAGCGGCGGCGTTTATTGCCTATCGCCATTGGGGTTGGTGTCCTTTCTGGCAGCGTGACCTTGCTGTTTCGCGGGCTACTCGGTCTCGGTGATAGTTCACGCACCAAGCTGATCGAATGGAGCCAGCAAGCGCCGATGGTAGGGTGGTTGCTCCCGGTCGTGTGGGCTATTACCGGTGCGACGTTGGCTGTCTGGCTGACTCGTCGTTATGCGCCGGAGGCATCGGGTAGTGGGATTCCTCACATTGAGGCAGTGTTGTACCGCTTACGCGATTTGCGTTGGCGACGAATTATTCCGGTCAAGATAATCGGTGGTATGTTGGCAATCGGTGGTGGTTTGGCGTTAGGACGGGAAGGGCCAAGTGTGCAAATCGGTGGTGCGCTGGGTAGTGGGATGGCCGAATTGTTGCGCAGCGGTCCACGCGAGCGCTTGACTCTTATTGCAGCCGGTTCAGGGGCCGGCTTGGCGGCGGCGTTTAATGCACCGCTGGCTGGTCTCGTGTTTGTGCTGGAAGAATTGCAGCGCGACTTTCGTCCGTCGGTGTTTGGTACAGCTTTCGTGGCCGCAGTGGTGGCGAATGTCATCACGCGCTTGTTTACCGGGCAATTGCCGGTCTTTGCAATACCTGATTATCCGATCCAGCCGCTCAGTACGTTGCCGGTGTTTATCGTGCTGGGAGTAGTCTGTGGTTTAGCCGGGGTCGTGTTTAACAAGGTGCTGCTGGCGATGCTGGAAGGGGTTGCTCGGCTCCGGCCACGCCAAAAACTTGCCTACACGATGCTAACCGGCGTGTGTGTTGGATTAGTTGGTTGGTGGTATCCGAACTTGATTGGGGGTGGTCACCATTTTACCGAAGATGTCTTACGTGGTCGGATTGATCTGACCCTGTTGCCTATCCTCCTTGCGGTTCGTTTTGCGCTGACAATGCTGAGTTATGCGACCGGTGCTCCGGGTGGTATCTTTGCGCCGTTGCTGATTTTAGGTGCGCTCATCGGCTACGGTGTCGGTGAGACGGCGCATAGCATTGCACCATTCTTAGCGCCGCAGACCGAAGTCTTTGGGGTGGTCGGGATGGCAGCTCTGTTTACCGGCATTGTGCGGGCCCCACTCACCGGCATCATCCTCATCGCGGAAATGACCGGTAACTACAATCAATTGCTCCCGTTGTTGTTGGCTTGTTTTTTTGCCTATGCTGTAGCTGAAGTATTGCGCGATCGACCGATCTACGAAGCACTCCTGCGCCGTGATCTGCGCCATACGCCATCTGCCCATATGTTGGCGGAGCCGGTCGTGGTTGAGCTGACGGTAGCGCCAGAGGCGCCTTTCGTCGGGCGCACGATTCGCGAATTGGGCTTACCTCCCGGCTGCATTATTGTTCGTTGTCGAGATGGCAATCGTGAATGGATTGCAACCGCCTATACCCGGATCGAGCCACATATGCAGCTCACCGTGTTGGTTTCGCCCTCGGCAGCCCATGGTTTAGCGATGTTGCAAGCCGGTTGTGCAGCTCCTGACCGAGCAACACATTGAGCATACCGATTATGATAATGATGTTGATCAAGCATATCGAGAGGAGGCAGTATGCTGCCATTAAAAGATACGATCCCCTCACGCTCGTTTCCGGCGGTTAACTGGGCGTTGTTGGCAGCGAATGTGGTGGTCTTCTTATTAATGGCGCGTAATGCGCAGCTCGCCGAAGCCTGGATTGATAGCTTAGCCTTAGTGCCGGTGCGTCTCCTGACCAACCCGCTCGATCCGACCGAGTGGCTCACCATTTTTACCTCGATGTTTATGCATGGTGGCTGGCTTCACCTTTTCAGCAATATGCTGGCGCTTTACATCTTCGGCGATAATGTCGAAGATCGAATGGGTAGCCAGCGCTATCTAATCTTCTACCTGCTCTGCGGTGTGGCGGCAGCATTGACCCATGTGTTTTTTAACCCAACGTCACCAACTCCGACGGTGGGTGCGAGTGGTGCGCTGAGTGGTGTGTTAGCGGCGTACCTGCTCTTCTATCCCTCGGCTCGGGTTATTACGCTTGTCCCAATCTTCTTCTTACCTTGGTTTGTTGAAATCCCGGCAGTTGTGTATCTAGGGTTTTGGTTTCTTTCACAATTGGCTAACGGCGTCTTTTCAATTTTGATCGATGTGCAGGCGATGGGCGGTGTGGCATGGTGGGCCCATATCGGCGGCTTTATCGCCGGATTGGTGTTGGCCCCTATCTTTCGACAGCAGCGCTACATTCGGCGCTACTATCTTGATCAGTATTATCCATGGTGATAGTTTGTCCAGAGGTGAAGTATGGATTTCTTCTCGCTGCTGTGGCTCTTTTTCATCATCTCGTCGTTGCAGCCGGTGATTAAGCAGCGCATGCTCGATGTGGCACGCCAGCGACTGCTTGAACAGTTGGAACGCAAGCGCAAAAGTCGGGTGATTGTGCTCATCCACCGTCAGGAAACGATGAGTCTCCTCGGTTTTCCGTTGGTGCGGTATATCAACATTGAAGACTCCGAAGCGGTGTTGCGGGCAATCAAGATGACCGACCGCGACATTCCAATTGACCTGATTTTGCATACACCGGGCGGGTTAGTGTTGGCCGCCGAGCAGATTGCCCGCGCGTTGCAGAAGCATCCGGCTAAAGTGACGGTCTTCGTCCCACATTATGCGATGTCGGGTGGTACATTGATATCGCTCGCCGCCGATGAGATTGTGATGGACGAGAATGCTGTATTGGGGCCGGTTGACCCGCAATTGGGCCAGCATCCGGCGGCGTCGATCTTGCGTGTGCTGGAACGCAAGCCGATCAGCGAGATTGATGATGAGACGCTGATGATGGCCGATATTGCCGAGAAAGCGATCCGACAGGTCAAGCATACAGTTTGTGAGTTGCTCAGTGATAAAATGTCGGTGGAAAAGGCTGAAGAGGTCGCTCATACACTCGCCAGTGGTGTTTGGACCCACGACTACCCGATTACGGTCCGCGAAGCTCGTGAATTGGGCTTGCCGATCAGTACCGATATGCCGGATGAGATCTATCAGATGATGGCCCTGTATCCGCAAACGGCCCAGCGTCGTCCCTCGGTTGAGTACATCCCCGCACCGCGTTCGCGCCAGTATGATGTGTCGTAGCTCTTATGGAATGCGGCAGTCATACTGCCGCATTCCATAAGGTTTGCTTGTATCGATTATGAGATAATTCCTCTCCCCGCTGTTGCCTGTTTTCCCCTTGAGCGTTTTCTTTAAACAGATATAATCATTACTTAACAAAATCTTGATACCGGTTTGTACGGGCAGAGCGTCGCTCTGCCCTTGTTAGCCTGTTCGGCCCGCAGCGGAAAAGGTGCTAGGCATGACGCTCTCGCTTCGTCTCGTCGATATCAATGGTCCGTTTATCGATCCATTCGCCCCAGTGCGGAATTGGTCGTCGTTTCCCTTTAGCCAGATCGATCTGCCGGCACCGCCGTATGTCGATGAGGCGCGCTTGCAACGCGGTGTGGCACGGGCGCGGGCCTATCTGGCGGCAGTGCAGGCGCAGGGCTATACCGGGATCATCATCGATAATCTGGCCCATTTGGTGACGCTCGATCACGCGCCGTCCCAACCATACTATGCACCCGATAGCCCCTTCCGTCTCCGGGCGCTGGCGTACCGCCGTGCTCTGCTGCCGTTGTTGTACGATGCCGCTGCGCGCGGGATGCAGGTCTATGTCACCTGTGATATGCAGTGGATGACCAACGACCTGCGCCGTGTCGTCGGGCCAATCGCGGCTGATAACCCCCAACTGGCGGCGTTGAACCGGGCGGCTCTGATCGATCTGTTCACAGCGCTGCCGATGGTCAGCGGTGTGATTGTACGAATTGGCGAGACGGGTGGCGCGCATGATGTCGCTGGCTATACCGGCCATTTGATCTACCACGAGGTGGCCGCGATTCGCCATCTGATCGCGACCTTGCTGCCGGTGTGCGCGCAGTTTGACCGGCACTTGATCATACGCACGTGGACGCTCGGTATTGGTGAGGCAGGTGATTTGCTCTGCTCGCCGGAACGTTACGCCGCTGTTTTTGCCGATCAGCGCGATCCGCATCTGCTGGTCTCGATCAAGCATACGCCGGCCGATTTCTTCCGGCTGTTGCCGCCCAATCCGACGTTAGGCCTGCACGGTCCTTGCCAGATCGTCGAGTTACAAAATCGGCGCGAATACGAGCTGTTTGGGTTGGTGCCGTCCGGCTTGACCGGCTTGCACGGTGCTGCTATCCGGCGTGCTGCTCACGAACCGCAGTGTGTGGGGATATGGGCATGGAACAGCACCGGTGGTTGGGGTGGCGGCGGTGCGTCGATTGGGCCAAATGGCTGGAATCTGTGGACGGAAGCCGGCAGTGCGTTGACCGCCGCACTTGCTGCGCATCCCGAATGTGATGCCGAGCAGTTTGTGAGCGAATGGTTTGATCAACGATTAATCGGCTATGATCCTGCGTTTGTCCGGGCAGTGACAACTGCGTATCTGGAATCAGAACGTTTGATCGAACAGGGTTGGTATCTCGGTCACGCGCCGGGAATGTGGCGGGTCGGCGGCATTGTCGTACCTTCGCTGTTGTGGGTGTGGTGGATGCGTCCCACCGCTGCCTTGCCGGTCTGGGTCTATCTGGTCGAGACATTAGGTGAGATCGAGCCGGTCATTGCGTGGACGGAGCAAGCTGTGCAGGAGGCGCAACATCTGTACGAACAGGTGGCGATGTATGCACCACCGGACGATCCGCTTGCCCAACAACTCGTGACGAGTCTGGCGTATCTGGTTGACGCGCTGACGATTGCGTGGCACACTCGAGCGTGTTTATTACGGTTTGTGACGATGGTTCAGCGCGAGCAAGCTGATACGGTGCGCTTACGCACGTTGTTCCGCAGCGAGGGAACACGGTTGCGTGCGGCCATACGGTATCATCTTGAGCGGTGGGGCGGGCGAAGTGACTTTCCACCGCTCGAACTCACCGAGCTGACCGCATTTCTGGATCGTTGGAAGCGAGCGCCGCATTGGGTTCGGCAGCAGGTGCGGCTGGCGGCGTGGTTGGTTGCACTGGCTCGCCGCCAGCCGCCACGTTCAGCCCATGCATGGGCCTTGTTCAATGTCCTCTTCCCCACTCGCTGGCGCCGGCGCTTGCTGCAAACCACGTTGCCATGGCTCAGTCGGCGGTTCGATCTGCTACCGACGATCTTCTTTGAAACCGGCCCGTCGATCGGTGAATGGGCGCGGTAAAACAGGTCGGTAACGCAAAGGCGCAAAGGGCGCGAAGGCGGTAACGCAAAGGCGCAAAGGGCGCAAAGGGCGCGAAGGGCGCAAAGGGCGCGAAGGCGGTAACGCAAAGGCGCAAAGGCGCAAAGGGCGCAAAGGGCGCAAAGACGGTAACGCAATGGCGCAAAGGGTGTCACCCGTAGGGGCACGGCACCGCCGTTCCCACAGTGCAGAGAGGCAGTGGTACCATTACCTAACCGGCATAGGCCACAAGGAGTTCCAACGCCGTAACCGTTCACGCAGTGCACCGGCCACACCGCGCCACCCCCACTGTTGACCGACCACCTGGGTCTCGCCGCGCTGCAATGCCCGCCG
>NZ_JBWGQH010000024.1:39347-70376 GCF_056331925.1 Chloroflexus sp. | reverse complement strand
ACAGGTGCGTGGATGGCGCGGAACGAGATATGACCGGGAAGGGGATGATGCGTAGCGCTTGCTATGACCAGGCCCGGCGGCCCCCTCTTTGCCCCTCCACCATTGTCATTTCGAGCGCAGCGAGCAATCTTTATCATCCCCGTCAGCGAAAAAACGCCTGTGACACTACGAGCTGACATAAGCAGTCCAAACAGAGAACGTGCCCTCAATGGCACATGTTCTTAGTAGGAACGGTCTACTATCAAGGGCATCGATAGTTTTTGCACTATAACCCTACCCACACCCTACGGGCCATATCGCCAGCGCACGTAGTGCTGACCTACATTCCCCATTTCAACCCGCCAGTTGGGATCGTTATCAGGGGTATAGGTCAAGACACGTCGTTCAAACGCCTGCATGAGAACATCCTTCTCAACACCACCAACTTTGACCCGCGTCCAGTATGGCTCACTGATCGGTAGACCCATGACAAAGATCCAATCAATGATCTGGCGTGTAACGTACCGTCCATTTTCGAGCACTACGCCTTGCTGCGCGAAGTAGTCGAGAAAGACTTGGGGGATGTTGTGACCGAGCGTAGCTTCGTAGCTACCAATCCGGACATCGTAGCGGGCGAGATCGGGCCGGTCAACGACGGTGCCATCACGATTGAGAAAAGCGGTCACTACCTGACCGTTCCGGTCGGATGCGCGGGCCGAGTTAACCGGAAAAGCAACGCTGCGGAGCGTGGCATATGTCGGTGCATTCGGATTCACGCTTGCCGGATCACCTGCTACGGCTTCCGTCGCCGGTGTACGATCTTCAAACTGTGTATCACCAAGCTGGATTCGACCGGTGAGCATCTCAACGACTAACAAACCATTGGTTACATACCATTGGTCGCGTGGTGCATTAGGATTGTTGATCTCCATACGGCTCTTGTCGAAATACTGAACAAGCCGACTACCACCGGGGCTTTGCGCATAAGGCTCCCGCATCGCACCGCTGATCGGTTGTGGCCCCCAGATCCACGAACGCGGACGCAACCCAGGCGCACCACCGGCGACCGGTTGATCGGTTCGTTGCCAAACGTTACGCATCGCATCATCGGCAAAGGCACCATTGGATGGAACAAAACCGCTACCGGTTGATGGCTGCGATGGCGGCTGCACCGATGCGGTTCCCGGCTGATAGACCAAATAGATCGGACTTGGCCCGACATTGAGGGTCAATATACCTCCCGGTGCCGCCTGTCGTCGCTCACCGCCATCACGATCAATAATCGTGACTTCGGTATCGGCACTCGGTATGCGTACTTGGCCATTATCAACAGCCCATACGACTTCGACCACACCGCGATCGGCGGCAAAACGGGCTGCATAAGCTTCCGGCCCGCTGTAACCGATGAGGTCATCGAGATAGACGACACCTTCTCCGGTTCGGCTATCAGGGTCATCATCGATCACTATCGCCTGCAAAGTAATGTCACCGTCAAGCCGACCGTTCACAAAACGAATCTGGTTTCCCGGCTCGACCGGCCCAGTGATCGCTGTCACTAATTGCTGCCAACCGGTAGGGCCGATCTTGCCTAGGCGGTATTGGAGGATCTCACCTTGCGTGTCACGCAGTTGGACTTTAAGATCGAAGCTGCTACCATCTCCATACACCCATAACCCGATCTGACTGGTACCGGCAGGAAAGGTAATTGCCTCACGTGGTGTGAAGCTCACGTAATCATTACCACCGGTAGTAAAGCGATAACGCACTTCAACGGCACCGCCGCCGCTGTGCGTTTGCCCGCTACTCTGGACAATTGAGCCGTTACCGGGCGGAAATGTTTGCCAGGCAATGGCCCGCTCGAAATCAAACGCCATCCGCTGATCACTCAACCGTCGTAAGCCGAGCGGCTGTCGACCACCTACCTGTTGGTTCAGCGTGCGGAAGGCATGAAAAGCCGGTTTGAACTGACTATAATCGGCTTGACCACTGCCGTAGCGCAACAGACCGTAGGCGTTGTACGGGACACCGTTCCGCAATTGCATATCTTTGAAGCGGTACATGATCACCCGCTCGACACCGGCCTGGCGCAGCATTGCCATCGCCCGAATCAGATAATTAGCCTGTGTTTCCGGGTCTATCCTCTGTTCGCCGGTGCGGTCGGTCGGACTATCTGCCCAGCCGAACTCGGTAACCCAGATCGGTTTAGGGCCAAGCCGAGCGGCTAGCGTCTGAATCGCACCTATTCCAACCGTATCAATCGATCCGGCTTCAGGGCCAAGCGGATCGGTGTATGGATGAAGTGCGATAACATCAAACGATCCCCATGCACCATTCTCAGCAATAGCTTGCAGAAATGAACCGGCCGGTTCAGGTGAGACAATTCCGGCTGCCAGCACCGTCGCACCCGGATCAGCACCTTTGATCGCCGGATAGACTGTGCGTAGTAGGGCCGCATACGCCGCCGGATTAGGAGACGGTCGCCAGTAGACCGGGTTGTCCGGTTCATTCCAGACCTGCCAATAGCGCACACGATCCTTATAGCGATTGACAACGGTCGCAGCAAAGTTGGCGAAGAGTTGTGGATCAGGCGGGTAGAAGCTTCCTTGCTCTGGCGGAATATAATCGTCCGCCGGATCAGGCGTACCCCAACCGACTGCCGGGTTGAGCAGGCCGATAATGTTGATTCCGCGTTGCACCAATTCATTCACCGCTCGGTCGGTAAATGTCCAATCAAATTGACCGGGACGCGGTTCGATGCGACCCCACTGAAATTCCTCACGGACCCAACCCATTCCACTTTGGGCAATCACATCGGCGGGCCGGTTCAGTGAGTCGGGAAATGGATAGCTGGCCGCAATATGGGTATTGGCCCCAAATACGGAAGGACTAGCCGATTGTACCACGGGCACTGGCGACGACCAAGTGTTCAAGAAGAGTACGACAAAGATGATACATAGGCCGAGATGACGGTCATAACGCATACACGCACACTCCCTCACTAGACCAATTGTTCCGACAACCTTAGTATACCATACTTGAAGGATCAACGTCGGTAACAGATTTGCAGAATCTCAGGCCGATAGGAGTTGAAAAAGAAGAAGGGCAGACCACTCGGCGGCTGCCCTGAACGATGAGATAACCGTTTACGAGGCGTCTACCGTAGCACTAACGGGATCATTACCATCACCGGTTCTGGCAAGT
Organism: Chloroflexus sp.; assembly: GCF_056331925.1. Lineage (NCBI taxonomy): Bacteria > Bacillati > Chloroflexota > Chloroflexia > Chloroflexales > Chloroflexaceae > Chloroflexus > Chloroflexus sp. The sequence goes on along the minus strand of NZ_JBWGQH010000024.1, from coordinate 67,196 downwards.
CAATCGGTAAAGCGTAGACCAATGACGGTAACCCGGCCGCATCGATAAAACGCACATACAGCATCGGCGCATGAGTAAATGTGGAGAGCACCAACTCATTGGGTAATGGCAGCACAATTTCAGAGCGGTAGGGTAGGCGCAGCGGATTGACAAAGTCGCGACGGGTACTCACTTCGACGGCTTGTGTTTCCGGTGGTGCTTGGACATGAACCATCAGCGTTTGCTCTTGAATGAATGCCGGTGCTAGTCTGTAGACAGGCGCCACACCCAAGCCACTAATCGTGAACGTCTGTTTGATCGGGGCTGAGACGTTGCCTACCAGATTCACAGCGCGAAACTCAACAACATGCTCGCCGTCGTACAGCGGTAACTCAACCTGAACAACCTCGCGGGTCTGATCAAACGCACCATCAACCGGTAGCGCAAGCTGCCAATCACTGTCCCCAACCCGATACTCTACCGACTGGATTGGATTAATGCTGACGTCAGGCTGTACTGGCGAGGGATAACCCAGATCACGAACCATCAACTCAACCATCGGACGATGGCTGAGCGTTTGCCCAGTAGCGGTAAGCGTGATCGTCGGCGTCGTATCGAGCACATCAATCACGCCATCACCATCGCTATCACGATAACCGAGCTGCGCCCGCGCCGATACGTCAACCGCGCCGATAGTAAAGCTGGTGATCAGCTCGCGCATGATGCTAGGCTCGTTAGTACCGCAGTTGTTGAACATACTGTTGGTCGTCGGTGCAAACAGATAGCCGCTGCGCAGATCACAGCTCACATTTGCCGAACTGTACTGATCGAGTGCGCCGAAGAGATGGGCAAATTCGTGGGCGATAACGGCACGCAGCCACCGAGTCGTGTACGGGCCACCATCGGATGTGATGACGCTAAATGGGCCGTTGAGGTAGGCATAGGCAAAACGACCATCAGCAAAGTAGCCATCATCACGGGCACTATTGACAATAAAGATGGTCGTCGCCCAATCGGCGCCACGTTGATCGCGTAGATCAAAGGCAGCGCTGTACGCTTGCTCAATATAGTTCCCCCCTTCGTAGCCCCATGCCCGCAACACATCACTAATCCAGAGACCTTCTTGCGCAATGCCATAGCGAATCGGTTCGTAGTTGGTCGGCACCGTCTGAACGACCAGGTCAAACGCTAACCGGGCAGCAGGCAATCGCTCGCGCCACCAGTCGAGAGCGGCTTGCGTTTCGCTCACAACCTGCTCGATCTGATCAGGAGTCCAATTCTCATCCGACGGATCGATCAGCCCATTGCTTTCAGGCAACACTAACCGCACGGCCACCCGACCGGCGAGGTACTGGCTCGGTAAGCGGAGATCTTCGTCGGTAGCAAATGCGAGAGTCGCTGGTGGTGGTGCGATCAGAACATCATTCGGCGGCAGGGCAAGCTCAGGTGTTGTGATCGGCGGAGTCGCGTGGATCAAGGCTACCGGTGTTATGCTTAAGCAAAGCAGCATGCTGAGAAGAAGTTTGGTACGCATAGCGGCCTCGCTCGGCTAAAGTGAGAGAAGAGGCAAAGCCGGTTTCTATCTGTACTGTAGCCAAGCAAGACCGTTTTGTAGAGAGACGAAGGAGTCCCGTTGTAGATTGACAAAAGGGATTAGACAATCACGACAATAGGTAGGAGCAGCGTACTAATACCTTTTCCATCAAAGCAATGTTCTCAATTGTGATGGAAATGAATACAATAACAAATACCGGTCGCTATAACACAGGAGGTTATATGCGTTCGATGATCGCATGGCTGACGAACATTTGTGGTACCGACGAAGATGATCTTCGGCGTGGTCGTACAACCGTTATTGTTGCTTTCGTCATGATCTGTTTAGCAGTACTGGCAATTCCCCTCACATTTTCCGGCAGCAACCTGCTCATTTCACTCGTTATTATTATCATCAGTATTACCGCATATCTCATCACCATTGCGATCACTCGCCGTGGGTACATTGGCATAGGTAGTTTGGTATTAATCGCATTTATTACTCTCCCGATACTAACACCAATCGTTATCCAAAGCTCACCGACCAGCCCGCTTACATCACCTTTTTACCTCGTCGTATCTATCCTCGTTGCCGGTCTGACGGTACGTCCGGTATTTATTTGGCTAGTTTTGGTAGCAAATATTGTCGGTCTCTTTGTAGCGTGGACTATTGCCAATACACCAATTTTTATCGATCAACTACAAACTTCCCTTATCCTTGCTGCGCTCTTTTTACAGGTTGGTACTGCATGGTTTACATTTATCGGTGGACAGATTACCGACAACGCCCTCAAAGAAGCCCGTCGGTTGAGCAATGAAGCACGACAAAACGCTGCTCGACTGGCCGAACTCAACACCACCCTCGAATTGCAAGTCGAACAACGCACGAAGGCATTACAAATCGCGTTGCGCGACCTAGAACAACGAACGGCCGAACAAGCTCGCTTACTCGCCGAAAATGAACAGCAGCGTCAAGTCATCCGGGAGCTTAGTGTTCCGGTACTACCGGTAAACAATACGACGCTCGTCATGCCCTTGATCGGCGCACTCGATACAGCCCGAATCGTCAACATGCAGCAACAAGCACTCAACCAGATTGAGCACACTAATGCGCGCGAGCTGATCATCGATGTTACCGGTGTACCGGTGATCGATTCTCAAGTAGCTAAAGGATTACTGCAATTGGTCGAAGCAGCTCGATTGATGGGGACGCAGGTGATATTAGTTGGGATTCGGCCTGAAGTAGCCCAGACGCTCGTAACACTAGGGATCGATCTCCACCATATTCGCACATATAGCACATTGCAGGCGGCACTGGCGAAACGATAGGTTCACCCAAGCATAGAGCCGTGCGTTGATCACCCTCTATCGAACACCGCACGGCTCCCGACATACAATAACCTTCAGTTTACTTAACGATTCAGCCGCCGCTTCACCTCTTCCGTAAGCAACGGCAGGATTTCATTGACATCACCGACCACGCCAAAGGTAGCAATGCGGAAAATCGGCGCCTCAGGGTCTTTGTTGATCGCCACAATCGTGCGACTCGTCCGCATACCGGCCAGGTGCTGAATTGCTCCACTCACACCGGCTGCGATATACAGTTTGGGGCTTACCGTCTTACCAGTTTGACCAACTTGGTGCTCGTAAGGAACCCAACCATCATCGACAATGGCCCGTGAAGCCCCATATGCACCACCAAGTGCCTCGGCCAACGGCGGAATGAGGCGATAGTAGTTATCTTTGTTCCCCAAACCGCGACCACCGGTGACAATAATTGCCGCATCGGTGAGATTGACGGCTCCGGCCTTCGGTACCACCGATAACACCTCGGTACGCGGGGTAAGATCGGAGATGGTAAGTTCGGTAATTGGTGAACTGCGGTCGGGTTGCGCAGTTGCTTCCGGGAAACTCTGCTTCCGCACCAGCGCCACTACCGGCTTACTGGTAGCAAACCGATAGGTATTGATCACATTCCCACCGTGTGAAGGTCGGGTTGCTTGGATTGCGCCATCGACCACTTGCAGATCGATCGCGTCAACCACCAGACCGGCATTGAGATCGGTTGCCAGTGCTGCACCAAAATCGCGCATCTGGAAACTGCTACCGGCCAAAATAAGTGCCGGATTACACGCCTGCACTGCGGCCATTGCGGCTGCGACGTATCCATCGGTAGTATAGTGAGCCAGCACCGGCGCCTGTACCGTATAGACCTGATCGGCGCCGAAAGCACCGGCCTGCGCCGCGACAGATGTCGTCGGACCAATCGCCAGTGCAGCCAATCGGCCACCCAACGTGTCGGCCAATTGCCGGCCTTTGCCGAGCAATTCGCGTGAAATGGCGGCCAAATCAGTACCAACGGCTTCGAGAATGACTAATACGCCGCTCATAATCTGCTCCTTCCCGCGCTTAAATCACCTGATACTCCATTAGCTTATCGACCAGCTTGCGCACCTTCGTAGCGGCATCAGGGCCATCGATGATTTCACCTTTCGGACGCGGTGGCGGCGGTACCCGTGCAGCCAGTTGCGCCACCGGGGTTATATCGACAGCACTCAACCCCAGATCGGCGGCCGTCCAAACCGGTGGCTCGACTTTGGCAACCCGCTTGATCTTGAGCAGTGAGGGATAGCGCGGCTCATTGATATCCTTCACCACCGACATGACTGCCGGCAGGCGACAAGCAACCGTTTCGATCACACTTTCGAGATGGCGTTCCACCTTGATCGTGCCACCCGGCTGGAGTTCGAGCACCTTACCAACATAGGTCAACTGTGGCCAGCCTAATAAACGCGCCAGTGCAGGCGCAAACGCGCCACTTTCGTCGTCGGTGCTATTACGGCCGGTGATGACGAGATCAACATCGCCCAACTTACGGATCGCCGCCGCCGCAACACGTGCAGAAGCGATGGTATCAAGGTTCATAAACGTCGGGTCACTAAGCAACAGCGCATCGGTGGCACCCATTGCCAACGCCCGCCGCAATTGCTCAACCCATTCGGTAGTCCCAATCGACAAAGCGGTCATCTTGCCGCCGTGCTGTTCGTTCCAGCGAATGCCCTCTTCGAGCGCGTATTCGTCAAAGAGGTTGATGATCTTCTCGATTCCCTCGGCATCAATCGTCAGATCCGGTCGGATCTTGACCGAATTATCGCGAGGGACCTGTTTTAGACACACAACGATGTGCATGATGGCCTCCTTCGTACCAACGAACGGTAACGCACTGCATTATAACAGAGTGTTAGCTTACGAGACTCAGGGCCGAGGGAATATCACGGGCATACCGAAATAAACCGATGGGTAATTCGGTGAAAGCGAGCGCCTGTTCTGGCCGGACACCAACGAGGATAGCGGTTGCTCCTAACAATTGCGCACCACGTCCAACTCTTATGAGCGTCTGTGTTGTCGCTTCGTCAACTGCTGCTAGTCCATGAACATCGATCACCACCGCTCGTGCTCGTCGTTGCTGAATTGCATTAAGGACAGTCTGCTCAAGCTGAGCACTTCGCTCGGCATCAAGATACCCAACGAGTGGTAAAAAGATCGTGTGCGGACCGAGGGCCGTTATCGGTAAGCTTAAGGCCCGAATAGTCGCCTGCAATTGCACTTCGCGCTCGAGCTGTGCCTGCTGGGTCTGCAATGCAGCGGTTAATTGTTGTTGGCGGTGATAATTGGTGTCGATCAGATGCTGAAACGCATCACGCAATCGCTGGAGCTGATTAATCGGGCTGATTTGACTAAGCACACCATAGCTATCGGATGTTGTCAATCGTTCGGCATCGATGGTGAGGCGATCAACACTCTTCCCAACTTGCCAGATCAGCGAAACGGCTAAGCTAAGAGCAATTGCGATTGATATACTGACAATGGTAGCTGCAATCCAGAAACCTTCATTAATAATGCGCTCAAGGGCAGCAATTCGCGCTAGATACTGCACTTCATATTCACGTTGTGCACCGATTGCCAGACTATGAATGGCACGAATGTTACGATGATAATCAACACTTTGCAGCAGCTCTTGGGCACGCTGACGATCACCACGATCAAGGAACGTCAGGGCGGCATCATGCTGGGCAATCATCGTTTCAACACGCGCCACAAGTTCGAGTTCGATAAAACCTTCATGGATTGAAGTATATTCCCGAAAAAAGCGTTGCGCTTCTGTGCGAATCTGCTCGAGCTCACGCCGACTCAACTGATAACCGTTGACAAGTTCGCTCACATAATATTGTTCGAGTAAGATGATCGATTCGCCTTGCGCTACTTCAACCAGATTACGGGCACTTCGATCAACTGCATCAACTGCCTCAGCCACTCGTCGCTGTGAATAGAGAGCAATCCCACCAATGATCGCTAACGCCACTAGCAGTGGAGAAAGTGAAACGAGAAGGCGTACACGTAGATCCATAATACTCACTCATTTGATAAACCAATTGTCTCTACTGGTCATTGTACCATTGCTTCCTGTGGCGGTGTACAATCACGCCGATAAGAACTTCCCTGCTATAATACGGCAGACACGGACCAACACTATTTGGTATAAACGAGAAAAGAGCAACACTATGGCAAAGATTTTGCAGCACCTACCGGTCGGTGAGAAGATCGGGATCGCGTTTTCCGGCGGTCTCGACACCAGTGCCGCTATTCACTGGATGCGGGCAAAAGGTGCAATTCCCTACGCTTACACCGCAAATCTCGGTCAGCCCGACGAACCTGACTATGAAGATATTCCGCGGCGGGCACTGCTGTATGGCGCCGAGGCGGCACGACTGATCGATTGCCGTCACCAACTCGTTGCCGAAGGGTTGGCAGCACTACAATGTGGAGCCTTCCACATCTCAACCGCCGGTCTGCCGTACTTTAACACCACCCCCCTCGGTCGTGCCGTTACCGGAACGATGCTGGTTGCGGCAATGCGTGAAGATGGCGTCAATATTTGGGGTGATGGTAGTACCTACAAAGGAAATGACATCGAACGTTTCTATCGTTATGGGTTGCTCGTCAACCCCAATCTGCGCATCTATAAGCCGTGGCTCGATCAGGCGTTTATTGATGAGCTGGGTGGGCGCGCTGAGATGTCGGCGTACTTGAGCCGAGCCGGACTAGAGTATCGCATGCCGGCCGAAAAGGCGTACTCGACCGACTCGAACATTCTTGGTGCTACTCACGAAGCCAAGGACCTCGAGTTTCTCAACCGCAATATCACGATTGTCAATCCGATTATGGGAGTCGCGTTTTGGCGACCAGAAGTGCAGATCGAGTACGAAGAGGTGCGGATTACCTTTGAAGAAGGGTTCCCGGTCGCAATTAACGGGACTACCTTCCGCGATCACGTTGAGTTGATGCTCGAAGCCAACCGGATCGGGGGCCGGCACGGTCTGGGTATGAGCGATCAGATCGAAAACCGGATTATCGAAGCGAAGAGCCGTGGTATCTATGAAGCACCGGGAATGGCACTGCTCTTTATCGCTTACGAACGGCTGGTTACCGGTATTCACAACGAAGATACTATCGACCAATACCGTGAGTACGGACGCAAATTGGGACGGTTGCTATACGCCGGACGTTGGTTTGACCCGCAGGCGATGATGATCCGTGAGTCGCTGCAACGTTGGGTAGCCCGCCTCATTACCGGTGAGGTAACTATCGGTTTGCGACGAGGTAACGACTATTCGATCCTCGATACCAGTTCACCGAATTTGACGTATGACCCCAGCCGGTTAACAATGGAGAAGGGGGAAGCCAGTTTTACCCCCCAAGATCGGATCGGTCAGTTGCATATGCGCAACAATGATATTGCCGATACACGTAAGAAGTTGTTGGTGTACTTGCGTACCGGCTTACTCGGCGAGAGTGGCGTGTTGCCCCAACTCACCCCACCGAGTGATGAGAGCACGACGACGCAAGAGTAAAATGGAGGTTCACCCTTGTCGCGGCGTTGTACCACGACGCCGCGAATACCAAACCGGGCCTGACAGATGAAGCGTATCCCGATAATCCTCATTGTGGCTGGAGCAATCGCACTCCTCACCATTGCCTGGACGCAACCTGCACAGAATCTTTTTTTACCGCTAATCAGCCGTCTACCGGTTATTCCACCGGCAGACGAAGTGGCGGCCCGTCTCCAAGTGGCCGAAGGCTACGTCGTCCGTTTGTATACCGGCGGGCTCAGCCGACCACGCCTGATGGCAATAGGACCTGATGGCGCACTGTATGTCGCCGAGCGAGGCGCGAACCGGATTGTACGACTGGTCGATAGAGATAGTGATGGGTATGCCGACACGCCACAACCGGTTGTGATCAATCTGACAGGGGTACATAGTCTCGAATGGTACGCGGGTGATCTGTACGCCGCGGGTAATGCAACGGTTTGGCGATTGCGTGATGTGAACGGTGATGGGCAATGGAGTGTCGATGAAATTGTCGCAGTAGTGACAGATTTACCTAATGATGGCGGTCATTCAACCCGCACCGCACGGATCGGGCCGGATGGAATGCTCTACGTATCGGTCGGCTCAAAGTGTAACATTACCGTCAACTGTAGCGAAGGCGACCCTCGCCGGGCCGCTATCCTTCGTTATACGCTCGATGGGGGTATTCCCACCGACAATCCCTTTGCCAATGACCCTGATCCGCGTCGCCGCGTAGTGTGGGCTGAAGGGTTGCGCAACAGCGTTGATTTCATCTTCTTGCCTGACGGTCGGTTATGGGCGACCCACAACGGTAGCGATGGTTTGGGGAATGATCTGCCACCAGAAGAGGTGGTGATTGAGGTTGAACGTGGCAAACACTACGGCTGGCCCTACTGCTACACCGCCGAGCTGGGTCCGGTACCTCCCAACGCGCAAGAGGTTCGTGACACCCGCGTTCCGCTTGATGCAGCGTTTACCGGCTGCGAACAAGCAACACCAGCTCTTTTCACCGATGCAGCTCACTCGGCGCCGTTGGGGATTGATCGGTTGGCGAATGGCGATGTGTTGATCGCCTACCATGGCTCGTGGAATGCTGATGAAACGCCGCGTGATTGCCGCATGCAACGGATTCGCGTCACCGAGGGACGGCCAGTCTCGGCAGAGCCATTCTTGACCGGCTTCCGTGATAATCCGCAACAGGAATGTGGCAGTGCATGGGGCCGACCGGCCGGAGTCACAGTTGCCCCGGACGGGACGATCTTTGTCTCAGATGATAAAAACGGGCATATTTATCGGATCGTACCGGTTGGTAGTCAGTAATGCTACGAGGTTGCCGGTTCGGTTGCAGCCACATCGCAGTAAAAAAGCGTGCCGGCAGTAATACAGATGGGCACGGCCAGCAAGTTGAGCAACGGAATACTCACCAGCCCTAAACAGATCAACCCAAATCCGGCACTGGCCGGCAAATGACGGCCGATGAAACCGAGCTTCGCACGGAACGCTAATCGTCGTCGTTCGAGTGGAGGATCAAAAAAGTCAAGACAAGCAATCGTTACCCCAAGTGCTATGCCGATTATCGTCGCCAGCACTGAGCCAATACCGGGGAGAACGTTGAGCAACAGTGCTGGGAGACCGATTGTCACCGTCAGCAGGAGCTTTTTTATTTCAAAGAGCAAAGCGCCTCCTAGATCACGAACGATATGAGCGGGCGTCATTTGAGGTGCGGTGAGCATGACACCTCGGAGCCGTTCTTCGAGTACTTCAGAAAGCCGACTGTAAAAAGGCGAACCGAGTACAACACCAAAACGCACCAGCAGATAGCCCAACCCGATGAAGAGAGTGACTACCAAGATACCACGTAGCACCCATGCAATCCACCCCGGCCAATCGGCGACAAGTGTATCGATAGCGTGAAATCCGGCCAGCATCAAGGTCGTATAGAGCATGACCCCGACAAGAAGATTCAGACCAATCGGAATGGCAACATAGCGCCACAATCGCGGTTGACCGATAAGGAGACGAAGGGCGCGCCAAGGATAGCTAAACCCGATGAACAACCCTCGCATACACAACCCAATCGTTTCAATGAGCCAGCACCTTGATCAAACGTGGCACAATCTGCGACCAGTCGTAATGAGTGCAAACAAACGCACGTCCGGCCTGACCAAGCTGCCACGCCAATGACCGGTTGGTCACCAACCGGAGCACAGCTTGCGCCATTGCCTGTGGCGTATCGGCGAGCAACAGATGTTCGCCATCACGCAAACCGGGAATACCTTCAGCGCCCATCGTTGTACACACCACCGGTGCAGCCATCGCTAATGCTTCGAGCAACTTCAAGCGCGAACCACCCCCAATGCGCATCGGAATAACGACCACAGCGGCACTCGCCAATACCGGACGGGTATCGGCCACTTCGCCGGTGACAATCACCGTTTCACCATCGTGCAGCGCTGCTAATGCACGATGGGGTCGGCGTCCGATCAGATGCAAGCGCACTTCAGGAAGTTGCGCACGGATCAAGGGAAGCACTTCATGGACAAACCAAAGCACCGCATCGACGTTAGGCCGATAGTCGAGGGTACCGATAAACACGAGATCGTGGCTCGGCAGTGGTGGTGGAGTAGGCGGGACAAAATGCGAACAGTCAACGCCATTCGGCACCAACTCCAACCGCACACGAGGGGCTAATCGCCGCAAAGCTGCTGCATCCTCAGGCGAAACAACGAGCACGCGCTGAGCAGTTTCTAACACACGTCGCTCGAAGGTGACCAACTTGAGCCACTGTATCAACGAGTAGCTCCCACCGATCAATGCCGTGGGTCGTGGGAGACGACGTAAATCATTGAGTGCTGCCCGTCGTTGGAGCAGGTATTCGGCATTAAATTCATCAAGTATGGTGTAAAACCCACACCGAGCGGCCTGCAATAAGTACGGTGCCATCTCGATACTTTCGGCCAGCACCGCATCAAACTGCGTTCTGGTCAGCAATTCGGCCAGTTTTGTGACATACGAAGCACTCGCATTGCGCAATGCCATATCAGGCAATGGACTGAAGAGGGTCGTTAATGCCCGTTGGGCTAGCGAACGAGGCGGTGGGCCAAGCACAACTTCAACCTGAGCTAATGCGTGCAGTGGTTGCAGAGCGGCAATCGCTGTTGCATCAGGGGCGAACGTCAGTAACGTTACGGAGTACCGGTTAACCAATCCACGCAACAGGTGATAAATCCGCAGTGCACCACCGCTGTGGGGTGGATAAGGCGGGTATGGCGAAAGCATCAAAATATGCATACAGGTCTATCGTAAGAGCAAACTGACCCTGTGCTGAGAAGCGCGCAGAGTGTGTACGTAGTCGAGTCAGATCCATGCATCAACGGGACCGGGAACAGGACACGGCCAATCAGGCGGGTAGATGAGGTACACCGTACCATTTGACTTGGCTTGCCACGCTGTGGCAAGCTGAGTTTGCGGATACGCACGCAAGATACGATCCCGCCCGGCCGGTTCAGCAATCAAGGCATGTGTCTCGGTAAAACCACGCACGATAGTCAAATGCCCACTCGTTCGCTCTGGAGCATCGTTGATTTGCCCTTTCTCCCACGCCAAGCTGATAATCACCGGTACACCGGCTGCTGTCCAGCGTCCTACTTGTTCAAGCGTATCAAAGCGTGTAATGTAGGCACGCAGACCGAAGCGAGCAGCAAACGCGGTGTTGAACGACCAATTGCCGGTACCATTCCAACCCGGATCGAAGATACCGGCTACCGTTAGATGGGGCAATGTCGTCCCATCGGCAAACTGAGCGAGACGTGGATTGAGCAATTGCGCATACCAATACGCCAACACCATATGAACAGCCGTCGGACTACACCAGCCTGCACCATCGGGGTAGTCATATTGGCCGATCAAGAGCGGCAGCGCAATCGCCGATAAGGCTGGCGGCGCCGACATTACCTGAGGTGGTGCCGTTGTGGTTATACAAAGGTACAGGTCGAACAATCGCGGCATATCAACACCGGGTAAACCGCAGAGCAACACCCGGACTTGCACTGCTTGTCCCGGCACAACCAAGCACAAGGTATCGGTTGCTACAGCAGCATGCTCATCTTGCTGCGACTCGAAACTTGTCCGGTGAGAACCATCGTCACCCCACACTGCCATCCGGTACCACTTACTCCACCGACCCGACTGTTGCACACGTAATTGCACTTCAATCCAACCATCAGATGGTGTATCGGCAGCCCAGCTCGGGATCAGTTCAATGGCCTCATTGACCGCGAGAGATGGGCTAATCAACGCAATCCGCGCGTAGGGGTCATCATCAGGAAGAGGGGCAGCGCGTTCCCAACGATCTATTGCGACTTCATCCCAGTGGTGGAGCAGATGGTGGGTGGGCATCAGTTTATTCTCCCATCGTATCGAGGATCCATTCAGCCGGTCCGAGCAATTCGAGATCAGGGTTGTTACTCACTTCCGTCAATAGTGCCTCGCTTACCAGCAACTCTTCCAGATGTAGGGTATCAGGAATGCGGACTAAGCGCACGGCCATCGGATCAGGCTGACCACACGTCTTGACCGCCATTGCTACTGCGTCGCGCTCGGTGGGCAGGGTAATCGGCAAACCACCCTTGCAAAGACCGACCAAGCCGGCAGTCAACACATTAACATAGGTCGTGTGAAAATCGATCTTTGCCGCAAGACGAGCAGTCGTAATATCGGCCAGACCAATGCCATTGGCGTTTCCGTGGGTTTCCGGGGTGAGATCGAGAACAACAATGACGTTAATCACCGGCCGATCAGGTGGTGGCTCACCGGGGATGGGCAAACGTCCGATCACGTTCGTATCCATACCGGTACCACTGATATTTTTGCCGATCCGATCAACCACCAATACATCAAGCCGGTCAAACGGCAAACGCGCCATCATCTCTTTGCTGCGCACCAGCAGAGCTGCTTCACCGGGACCGCCAATCTCGGTGGGAGGGAGCGCGACAATCGCCGCGGTCTGATCACGGGCATCTTCGAGAATCGCCAAACCAGCCAGTACCCTGCCACGCTCGACGATCAAACGCGCCATGGGAACGATCTGCTCTTTCAGGCCGTAGACAGCCGTGCGATGCACGATTTCAGCGCCTTGACGCTTTCCCAACCCCACCGCGCACATTTTTGCCAGCCCACTCTCAATCGGCGCCTTGAACGAGGTATGGGTTTTGATACGGTTGATCACCAGTACGCCATCTGCCTCAAACGCAAAGCGATCCATATAGACCGGTGTGCCATCGGCGATAGTGCCTAACTCAACCACTTCCATTGTTGCCCGGATCGGACAACCCACAGAAGCTTCGGTAATACCCAGCGACGCCAATAGAGCCACCTGCCCGGCAGCAGTGGCACCGCCATGACTCCCCATGGCCGGCACAATGAACGGTTCGGCTCCGTGATCACGCAACCATGCGACTGCTGTAGCTGTAATCTGCACAATATTGGCAATACCACGACTGCCGGCAGTAACAGCAATACGCATACCGGGCCGAATCTGTGCCGCTAAGCCGAGCCGATCAAGTTCGCTGCGAACGGCAGCCGTCACATCGGCGATGGGGGCAGTCTGCCAGCGTTGGCGAACGCGGAAGAGCGGAGGAAGTGGCGTATCAGCGCGAATAGATTCGATATTGAGCGTGATCTGCATACGGCCTCTCGTAGAGCGATGACAATACGCTGTCGAGATTGTCGAGCGCCTGTTTATTGTATCACGGAGGATACGGCGAGGTTTTGATTCTAGACTAGACAAGTCTTTTATCAAGTGCTATATTAATTACCGACCGGTCGGTCGGTTTTATTGCGATTATCAAGGAGTGTGAGTCGTATGGTCAACGAACATCAGCGCAACCAGATCCTCGGCTTGTTGTTCTTCGGCGTGTTAATGGCAGCGCTCGATATTGCCATCGTCGGGCCAGCATTGCCGGTAATTCAGCGTGTATTTACGGTTAGCGAGCGACTGCTGTCGTGGGTTTTCTCGATCTATGTGCTTGGCAATCTAGTCGGAACACCGATGATTGCCGCCCTCTCTGATCGGTTTGGTCGGCGGGCGTTGTATGTTCTGAGCTTAAGTGGCTTCGCGCTTGGTTCACTCATCGTTGCCCTTGCACCATCGTTTTCGGTACTCCTAGTCGGGCGGTTGTTACAAGGCCTTAGTGCCGGCGGTATTTTCCCGGTGGCCAGCGCAGTTATCGGCGACACATTTCCGCCAGAACGACGTGGATCGGCTCTCGGCTTGATCGGTGCGGTCTTCGGGATCGCGTTTCTGATCGGTCCGATCATTGGTGGGCTGTTACTCTTGCTCGGTTGGCAATGGTTGTTCTTGATCAATTTGCCAATTGCGGCAATCCTCGTCGCCTTCAGTTTGCAACTCCTACCGGGACGCACAGCAACAAGCAGTGCGCCCTTCGATCTCGCCGGCTTGCTGGTGTTGGGGGTCATGCTGAGCAGTCTCGCATACGGCCTCACCGAACTTGATCCAGATGCAATCCGTACCGGGAATATACCATTCTTTGCGGTAGGCGCCTTGATTGTCGCCGTATTGCTAATACCAGCTTTTATTACCATCGAGAAACGAGTCGTCGAGCCAATTTTGCAGCCATCTATCTTTCGTTCACGTCAAATCTGGCTGACAGCGGCCTTAGCCATTGGTGCCGGCATTGCCGAGTCGTCGATTGTCTTCGTGCCGGCGTTGCTGACGGCGGCACACGGTGTGAGCAGTTCGACTGCCAGTTTCATGCTCTTACCGGTGGTGTTAGCGATGGCGGTTGGATCACCGGTTTCGGGTCGGATGCTCGATCAATTTGGGTCGCGGATTGTGGTGACCATCGGTGTGATCTTGAGCGGTGCAGGGCTTGTGGTGCTCGGTGCGCTACCGATGAGCATCGTCGCCTATTATCTTTCCGCGATTGTGTTCGGGATCGGCTTGGCCATCCTGCTCGGAGCATCGTTACGGTACATTCTGCTGAATGAAGTTCCGGCCAACGAACGCGCAGCAGCGCAAGGATTACTTACCGTCACGATGGGCGTTGGGCAGTTGCTCGGCGCGGTGTTGGTTGGCTTGATTGCCGCCACCGGTGGCGGTGGCGCCGGTGGGTATGGGTTGGCCTTTTTAGCCATTGGTATCGTAATGCTTGCCTTGACCTTTGCCGGTTTGGGATTGAAGAACCGGGTGGCCGAGAAGGCAACAGCACTGGCCCACGCAGGATAACGCAAAGGCGCAGAGGAGGTAAAGACACAAAGGACACATCGGCGGAACGCGCGGCACGGCGTCTCCTTCCCAACGCATTGGGGGCCCTAAGCCATATGGTATGCTATAATCCATCACCTGAAACGGTATGCAAGGAGCGCCATGGTTCGACAACAAAGTTCAGACAAAATTCGAGACCGGATTATCAAAGAAGCCGCACGACTGATTGTCACCTACGGCTATGACGGTATCGCGATGCGTGAGATTGCTGAGGCTGTCGGGTTATCGAAGGCCGGACTGTATCATCATTTTCGTGATAAGGAAGAGCTGCTGATTGCCGTCTTGACCAATTGGTCAAACGAGATGGCGACATTAGCCGAGACCGCCGGACGCGAACCAACGGTACGTGCCCAATTAACGGCACTGGTGCGTGGCTTGTTTCAGCAAGCACCGGCACAACGCGCGTTGGTGAGGTTGAGTAATCAGGATATGCCACGGCTCAGTGAGTCGGCACGCCACAATGTGACTCAGTGCTACATCAACGGGCTGATCGGTCCAATCACGCAGATGATCAAGACCGGTATTGAGCGTGGTGAATTACGCCCGGTCGACCCCAAGCTCGCGACTTGGCTCCTATTGGGATTACTCTATCCCTTCTTTCACATTGAACAGGCAATGGTCGACGATAGCAGCACGGCGCTGGCCGATCTGATCATTACCACGTTCTTTGACGGGCTAAGCCAACCTCAAAGCCGGTGACACAGCCTACGGATCATCGGACAGGACACGCTGCTTATTAAAAGATCGCCAAATAGCGGTCAATTTCCCACTGCGATACATAAGCGCGGTAACTCTCCCATTCTTGCTGTTTAGCGTCGAGAAACCGCTCGGCAACCGACGGGCCAATTGCTTCGAGAATGGCCTCATCCTCACGCAGCGCATCGAGGGCAGCCCCAAGCGATGTTGGGAGCATTGTCAAACCGCGCGCACGCGGATCAACGTGGAAGAGATCTTCTTCGGCAGCGTCACGCAGCGGCAATTTGCGCTTGATTCCATCAAGGCCGGCGGCCAGCATCGCCGCGTAGGCAAGGTAGGGATTGCAGGCCGGATCCGGACAGCGCAGCTCGATCCGCGTCGCCTGATGGCGACCGGCGGTAATGCGCGGCACGCGCACCAGCGCTGAGCGATTGGTACGGCCCCACGAGATATGCACCGGTGCCTCGAAGCCGGGCACAAGCCGTTTGTAGGAATTGACCAGCGGCGCGAGCAGCACGCACATGCCGCGGGCATGGGCCAGCAAACCGGCAATGAAATGGCGAGCCAGCGGCGACAAGCCGTAGGGATCATCGGGATCGGCAAAGAGATTTTTCCCGCTCTCAACATCCAGCAGACTCTGGTGAACATGCATGCCGCTGCCGTTGACGCCAGCCATCGGTTTCGGCATAAACGTCGCGTGCAGGCCATTGATCTGGGCCACCGCCTTGAGCGCCACCCGTGCCGTCACCAGATGATCGGCGGAACGCAGCGCATCCGCGTAACGGAGATCGATCTCGTGCTGGCCAGGCGCGACTTCGTGATGCACCGCTTCAACGGTAATCCCCATTGCTTGCAAGGCACGAGCCATCTGACGACGAATGTGCGTGGCGAGATCGGTGGAAACATCGAAATACCCGGCCTTATCGTGTGGTTCGTGAATCCGCTCATTCTCATCAACCTTGAACAAGAAAAATTCCAGCTCCGGCGCGACCATAAAGCGATAACCGCTCGCCGCTGCTTGATCGAGTATCCGTATCAACACATTGCGCGGATCACCGGCAAACGGCTTACCATCGGGGGTATAGACCGAACAGATCAAGCGTGCCGTCACCATTCCCTCATGCCGATCCCATGGAACGACAGCATACGTGGTAAGATCAGGTACCAGATACATATCGCTCTCGACCATACGGGCAAACCCTTCGATGGACGAACCATCGAACCAAACCCCATGATCGAGGGCATCAGGTAGCTCCTCAACTGGAATTGTCACCGTTTTCCCGATTCCTAACACGTCGGTAAACTGCAAATGAACAAAAGCGACGTTATCGGCAGCAACACGGCGCAGCAGCAGGTCGCGCGGATCGACACTCATGCCTTCGCTCCTCCTTACTAGATGTAGCGAGTCCTTGCTTGTACTATAGCAGAAAACGGATTTAGGCAGCGCATATCGCCTGCCTAAATCCGTCTCAGCGTATTTGGACAATGTTCCTAACGAAGGTAAGGGTTATGCTGCAACCACTTCCTCTGAAACCAACACCGCCCGTACACGTTGACCACGCAGCGTCGTGCGATTGAGAGCTTGCAGTACTTGGCGTACTGCCCGACGTGGAACATCAACAAGGCTCATCCGCGCCTGAATTTCGATAGCACCAATACTCCGCCCAGACAAACCGGCTTCGTTGGCAATCGCACCAACAATATCGGCAGGCCGAATCTGATCGTTTCGACCAAGATTAAGACGGATGCGAGCCATACCGTTTTCGCGACGGGTAGGCCGTTCATCAGTGGCCGCACGCTTGGCACGTGACGAGCGCTCACCACGTTCAACCTGTTCGGAGCGGAGTGGTTCGAGGCGGGTAATCGTATCTACCTGTTCAGCTTCCGTCTCGTTGAGCAAGAGCTTGAGGGCCGCAGCAGCCAACGTGCGCAGATCGTGTTCAACGGTCAACTCGTCGACCAGATCCGTATACCTCGTGAGGTCGGGGGCCAGCATTGCCTCGTGCAACTGATCGCGCAGTGCCAAGCGGCGACGCGCAACAACATCGGCTAAGGTAGGCATCTGGCAGCGCTCGATCCGCGTGCGCGTCACCCGTTCAATGGTTTGGAGCATACGGCGTTCACGGGGGGTAATGAACGTGATCGCGACCCCAGCACGCCCGGCACGCCCGGTACGTCCGATCCGGTGAACATAGCTTTCAGGATCGGTCGGCACATCATAGTTAATCACGTGGCTCACTTCGGCAATATCGAGACCACGTGCCGCGACATCGGTCGCCACCAACACATCGAGCTGCCCCTCGCGGAAGCGCCGCATGACGCGATCGCGCACCGCTTGACTCAAGTCGCCGTGGAGCGACTCGGCCGCATATCCACGCCCTTGCAGCCGTTCACCGATTTCATCAACCTCTTGGCGAGTCCGGCAAAAAACAATCGCCAGTTGCGGCATCTCGGCATCGAGCACACGGCAGAGCGCATCGAGTTTATCACGGGCCAAGATCTCGTAATAAATCTGATGGATACGCGGGGTGGTCAATTGTTCGGCAGCAATACTCACCCGTACCGGTTGACGGGTATAGCGCAGGGTCAGACTCTGCACAGCGGGCGGCAGCGTCGCCGAGAACAGAGCCGTCTGGCGTTCGGCCGGGGTCAATTGCAAAATAGCCTCAAGCTCCTCGGCAAAACCCATATCGAGCATTTCGTCGGCTTCATCAAGCACAACTAAGCGTAGATGGTCGAAGCGCAACGTCCCCCGGCGCAAGTGATCGAGTACCCGTCCCGGCGTTCCAACAACAACTTGGACACCCTGCGCTAAGCCACGCAACTGACGCTCAATCGGCTGACCGCCGTAGATTGGCAACACGCGGAGTGCGCGATGGCGGCCATAGCGATGGATAGCCTCGGCCACTTGTATTGCCAGTTCACGAGTTGGCGCTAAGACGAGCGCCTGTACGACCGGTTCATCGGTCACTTGTTCAATCATCGGCAGCGCAAACGCCGCCGTCTTCCCGGTGCCGGTCTGGGCCTGAGCGATCACATCGCGACCGGCAAGTAACAAAGGAATGGCTTGCGCCTGAATGGGAGTTGGTTCGTCGTAGCCAAGCTCACGCAAGGTATGCAGAAGTGCATCGCTCAGGCCCAACGCAGCAAACGTCGTCATGGTAGTCCGTTTCACAATTACGAGTACGTTGTGACGCAACATGCGCCACGCAAGATGTATATTATAGCACAAATCGTACCTTTGAGAAGATCGTTATAGCAAACTTATGTTTGAAAACTAATACCTTCACGTCAAATAAGTGGGTATGGTATGCTATAGTCAATAATCGGACTAAAACAGAGCAAGTGTAGTAGATTCGACTTTTTCTCACCGTGGGAGCGTAGTATGACAGCACCGGCACGGATCCTGGTTGCCGAAGATGAAGCAGAGGTAGGGAAGCTCCTACACGAGATACTCAGGGGCGCAGGATACGAGGTCGAACTCGTTACCAACGGTGATCAGCTCGTGCGGCGCGCTCAAGCACAGCCACCGGATCTGATCATCGCCGATTTACTCATGCCGCTGATGGACGGTCTAGAGGCGATTCGCCAGTTACGCAACGATACACGTACTGCCCATTTACCGATGCTCATCCTTACCGCCATTGGCGATTCATCCCGTATCGTTGAAGGTTTTGAGAACGGTGCGGATGATTATATCACCAAACCGTATCATCGCGATGAGCTGTTGGCCCGTGTCCGATCGCATTTGCGGCGAGCTGCCCAGTTGCCCCAGCGCAACCCACTGACCGGCTTGCCTGGCAATGTCGTCATTCAAGCTGAGATCAATCGCCAACTTGCTCAGAAAGTCACGTTCGCGTTACTGTATATTGACCTCGACAACTTCAAAGCATTTAATGATGTCTACGGCTTCGCACGTGGCGATCGTGCCATCCATCTTTTAGCCAGGATTTTGCAAGATCAGATCAAACCCGGCGATTTTCTCGGCCACATTGGTGGCGATGATTTCGTCGTCCTTCACTTTGGTACGGATGTGGAGTCATTATGTCAGCAGATCATTCGCGTGTTTGATGAACAGATTCGTTCACTATACGATGAAGCTGACTTACAGCGCGGTTATTTGCTCGCAACCGATCGGTATGGTGTCCAGCGTCAGTTCGGTATTATCAGCCTTTCGATTGCCGTCGTAACGACGTATCATCGCACATTTGCCAACGTCGATGAGATGAGCCGAGTTGCCGCCGAGTTAAAGAAAGCTGCCAAACAAATTGCCGGAAGCAGTTACAAAATTGATCGGCGAAGTGATGGGCGTTGTGACGATAGTCAAGCTCCTACACCAATTGAACGACGCACCGGTCGTTCGCCCGATGCACTCATCATTTGTCAAGATGCGGTCGCGCGTGCAGCTATTGTTGCGACCCTGAATGTGCGTGGCTACCGTCTCTTTATCGCCGACAACGAAATTGCTGCACAGGGATTGTTGGCACATGAACCACAGCCAAAATTGGTGGTAGCAGAATTGTTCGATCTCAAAACTCTCACACTGTGGCGCCAGATTAATCACGATACACCACTCATTGCCCTGGCTCGCACCGAGCAAGAGGTCGTAAACGCCCGCACTGCCGGTGCGACAACGGTGATCTGGTTAAATAATAATCCGCTCGATCTCTCAGACCAGTTGCAAACCGCACTGGATACACTCAGCTTGTAAACACGGTATGCATCCAACGGCTTGACACTAATGCCACTGCCTGCTAGCATACACATCGTTTGAACCCACTCTAGAAAGCTTTGGAGCGTTTGGCATGGATCTGTCCGAGCTATTAAGTCGCGGCGTTGCCGAGGTAATTGTTGAAAGTGAATTACGCGCTCGCTTGCAAAGCGGGACGCCGCTGCGCCTGAAACAAGGGTTCGATCCCACAAAGCCCGACATGCACATCGGGCATGCCGTTGGGCTGCGTAAGTTACGCGCATTCCAAGAATTGGGCCATCAGGTGGTGTTGATCGTCGGTGACTGGACGGCGCAGATCGGTGATCCGAGCGGTCGCGACGAGACGCGCACCCGCTTGTCGGCGTCTGAAGTGCGCGCCAACGCCGAGACCTACATGGAGCAGTTTTTCCGGGTGGTTGACCGCCAACGCACCGAGGTGCGCTGGCAAAGCGAGTGGTTTGGCCAGTTTACCCTGGAAAACGCGCTCGATTTGGCCGGACGCTTTACATTAGCCCAAATGCTGGCGCACGAGACCTTCCGCAAACGTTACGAGACCGGCGCACCACTGACCATCCTTGAATTGATGTATCCGATGCTGCAAGCGTATGACTCGGTCGCGATTAGGGCTGATGTTGAGTTTGGTGGTACCGACCAGAAGTTTAACATTCTCGCCGGACGAGAGCTGATGGCACAGTTGGGCATGACTCCACAGCAGGTCTTCCTGGTACCGCTCATTCCCGGCACCGACGGGCGTAAGATGTCGAAGACGTTTAACAATACAGTCGATATTCGCATGCCGCCTGCCGAAATGTACGGACGTATTATGTCAATGAGCGATGAAGTACTGCCACTCTATTTTGAAGTACTGACCGATGTACCGATGGCCGAGATTGCCGAGATGAAGACGGCTATGGCTACCGGCCAAGTCAATCCCCGCGATCTGAAGATGCGATTGGCGCGCGAGATCGTAGCCCAATTCCACGATCCGGCGGCAGCGGTAGCGGCAGAAGCGACCTTTATTCGCCAGTTTGTCGAGCGGGAATTGCCGGAAGATATTCCGAACTTTACCCTTGAAGCACCCACCGGAATCGTGGATGTGTTAGTTGCCAGTGGTCTTGCACCGAGCAAAAGTGAGGCGCGTCGCTTGATCGATGGCGGTGGGGTGCGCGTTGATGGCGAGCGAGTGGAAGGTTACACGCTTACGATCAATCCCGGTGCGAATGTGGTAGTGCAGGTTGGTCGGCGAAAGTTTGTCCGTGTCGTGTAGGTAAATACCGCACGTGGCGGCGGTACTGCGCGCGGCAGGTAGGCCGGCGCAAATTTGTGCGTGTCGTGTAGGGCCGCATGGCCGTGCGGACGCTATCACGCCCGGAAATACGTCTTCAATGTGCGCGCGCCGTCCATACGATTAGTAGCGCCCCATCACGTACCTGCACCTGCGCCGGGGTCGCGGTAATCACGTTACTCACGCCGCGCGCCCGATCGTGCAGCAACGAGCCGTTGCGCAACGGGTACGCTAAGCCTTCGGTGGTGATACCGTGCGCATCGCCGCCGAACGGCAGCAGCGAGACGGTATCGCCGATCGCGCCGGGGATCGCGCTCTCGTCACGCACGAGCCAAATCTGTTGCGGATGATCGATCAGCCGCACCTGTCGCTCGCGCAGCTCAGCCATCCCTAACAACGATACATTGGCCAGCGACTGATCCCACCGCCCGCCGAGCGCGCCGATTATGTCGATTCGGCTCGCGCCGAGGTTCACCGCTGCTAGCAATGCCAACTCGAGGTCCGTCTCATCCTTATCAGGACGGTGGCGCTCAATTGCCACCCCCTGCGCTTGATACGCCGCCAAGGCCTCGGCTGCGATCGAATCGAGGTCTCCGATCAGCAGGTGCGGTGTATAGCCGTGGGCAAAGAGCGCCGTGCCCCCGCCATCAGCGGCAATTACCTGATCGGCAGCCGCCAGCAGATGATGGTATGGCGACAGATCAAGTCCCGGCGCATTAGCAACAATCACAACATACATCGCTCTCAACCTTACATCCCCGTATGGGCACAGCACTGTTACGCCGTCGTAGCGTCGCTGCGCCCTCTTAGCCAATCACCAACGCTACCACCCCAAACCCGCCAATAATCAACCCCGACACCACGTTGATCACCTGCAACATCGGCGGTGTGACACGCCCACGCATGAACCCCACCCCGCCGCTCAGAATCGTCCACCAGAGCGCCGAGCCAAGCGTAACCCCGGACACCAAGGCCAATCCGGCCCAGCCATCGGCGCCGGCGCTCAGCCCGAGACCAGCGAAGATCACGGTAAAGATCAGGATCGTCGCCGGGTTGGTGAGGGTCAAGAAGAGGGTAGACCCATACGCGCCGAGCAGTCCGCGTTTGGTCGGTTCTGGTTGGGCGACGATCGGCTGCGGTCGCGCCAGCATCGTGGTCAGACCGATCCAGAGCAACGCTACGCCACCCACGATACGCAAGATCGGACTGATGCCAAGCAGCCACAGACTGAGCGCCTGCAAGCCCAACGCCGCGATCGAACCATAGAGGGCATCGGCCGTCGCCGCACCCAACCCGCTGACAAACCCGGCGATCCGGCCATCGGTTATCGTCCGTCTCATGCACAGCAGACCGATGGGGCCGACCGGCGCTGCGATCGCCAACCCAAACAGCACTCCGCGAATGAACAGTTCGATCATCGTCTTCCCTTCTTTTTGGGGCATTATACGCGATCGCGCCTGATTCGCTCTCGGCAAAAGGATGTATACTGAAGGCATTGGTTCACTTTTGCACTAGTTCAAGAGGCTCGCTATGCCCGAACTGCGCCGTGTGGCAATCTTTACCAACGAATATCCACCGTACATCTACGGCGGAGCCGGTGTACACGTCGAATATCTGAGTCGCGCCTTGTCTCGCATTGTACCGGTCGAGGTGCGCTGTTTCGGCGATCAGCGGGTTGATGATCCCAACCTCACAGTACGTGGCTATCCTCGGTGGGAAGAATCCCGTCACAATACCGATCCGCGCTTTGCCAGCGCCGTCGACGCAGTCGCTCGTTCATTAGCGATGGCCAAAGACACCCTCGATGCGAGTATCGTTCATTGTCATACGTGGTACACCGATTTAGCCGGTCTATTTGCCAGTAAATTGTGGGGGATTCCTTACGTTCTCACCATTCACTCGCTCGAACCGCTACGCCCATGGAAGGTCGAGCAACTGGGCAACGCCTACCATCTCAGCTCGTGGATCGAGCGCACTGCCATCGAACAGGCCAATGCAGTGATTGCCGTCTCGCAAGAGACACGATCCGACATTTTGCGCCTATTTAACGTCGATCCGGCGCGGGTCCATGTGATCTACAACGGGATCGATTTGAACGAGTACCGCAAAACACGTGCAACCGATGCCCTCGAACGTTATGGCGTTGATCCAAACTGGCCGTTCGTGTTGTTTGTCGGGCGCATCACACGTCAGAAAGGGATCATTCATTTGGTCAATGCCATCCCGCAGATTGATCCGACAGCGCAAGTAGTGCTCTGCGCCGGCGCACCGGATACCAAAGAGATCGGGATCGAAATGGAGGAGCGGGTTGCCGCTGTGAGCGCACAGCGTCCTGGCGTAATTTGGATTCGTGAGATGTTACCACGCCAAGATGTTATCCAATTTTATTCACATGCTGCTGTCTTCTGCTGCCCAAGTGTCTATGAGCCGTTCGGCATTATCAATTTAGAGGCGATGGCGTGCGAAACCGCAGTAGTTGCTTCGGCCGTCGGTGGGATTAAAGAGGTGGTTGTACCGGAAGAGACCGGTCTGTTGGTCGATCCGAACCTCAAACCGGGCAGTTTTGACCCGGCCGATCCGACAGCATTTTCTGCCGATCTCGCTGCAGCCATCAACCGGTTGTTGGCCGACCCGACGTTGCGTGAACAATTTGGCAAAGCGGGCCGCCGACGGGTGGAACAGGTGTTTAGCTGGGAAGCCATCGCGCAACAGACAGTCGCCCTTTACCGTTCATTATTGACAGAATAGCCATGGGCCGCATCGTCATGGTCGTTCAAATGGTTGACCGAGCGCTGCCGGCGCGGTGGCACGTAAGTGGGTAACGACCCCAAGCAACGGTCGTTGCCATACTACCGGCAACGTCGTGATCCGGCGAAGGACTGTTGGAGATGAGGCCAAATTAACGAGCGCTAACACCCCGATCATCAGCACAAATGGAGCAACTTGCACGATCTGAGTAGGAATATCGGGGAGAGCACTCTGCGAACGGGTGGCGAAGATTTCAAGTGCCGCAAAAAGGTAGCAACCCAGCGCTACTCGTAACGGTCGCCACCCACCAAAAATGACAATTGCCAGCACGATCCAGCCAGTGCCAAAGGTATGGCGGTAGCTCCAGCCTTGCTTCAAATCGAGCGAAAATGCGGCTCCGGCGATACCAACCAATGCACCACCGATGATCAGCATTGCATAGCGCCAGCGGGTGACATCAACACCACGCGCATACACGGTTGCCGGGCGTTCACCCAACGCCCGTACAATGAGACCGAGTCGGGTATAGTAAAGAACATAAGCGGTAAGCGGAACTATGAGAAAACTGGTATAGATCACCGGATCGTGTCGGAAGAAGACGGTTCCTAATACCGGCAAATCAGCCAAACCAAGGATCGGAGAAAAGGGAACGGTGGGACCGGGCAGCCGCACAAACGGCGCCCCTAGAAACGAAGAGAGGTCGGTGCAAAGCAGGGCCAACACAAAGCCCACAGCGGTCTGCGATTGACCAAGAGTCAAACTAAACAGCCCAAGCACTGCGGCCACCACCGCACCGACCAGTGCTGCGGCAGCAAATCCGAGCAGTAGATTGTTCGTCGTCAATGCAACGGCAAAACCGGTCATTGCCGCTAGCAGCATCGTCCCATCGAGCGAGAGATTAATCACACCGGCTCGTTCACTAATCGTTTCACCCATCGCGGCGATGACCAATGGGGCAGCCGCCGCCAAGACTGCCGCGAGATCAATCCAAAGTTGATCCATACGAGCAACCCTTCACCCGGTTGGCGCTCTTGCACGCAAAGCTATTTCTGCACACGAGCCGCCAAGGCAAACAAGACCAACGCCCCTTGTAGCACACCGGCAATAGCACTATCAATGCCTAACGTGAGTGGCAACTGAATACTGCCAACGGTAAAGGTAGCAAAGGCAACCGAAATCGGCAACAACCACCGTGGATCGGCCCGTGCCAACAGCGCCACGAGTAAACCGATCAGACCGATCCCACTTGAAATATTAGGGATCAGCGCATGATGCACGGCGACGACCTGGATCATCCCGGCCACACCGGCTAATGCGCCACACGCAGCCAACGTTTCACCCATACGACGGGCGGTGGCGATCCCCAAGCGTCCGGCTACCGCCGGATTGAGACCCACTGCGCGCACCTCTAACCCCCAACGGGTGCCGGTGAGTGCCCACCACACCACCCCCAACGCAAGTACGGCAATAACCGGTGCAGCTGGTGCCAGCCGCAAGCGATCAAGGGTAGGTAGCCAAAGTTCACGTGGTAACAGCTCAGTGCCCGACAACGACGCCGAGGTTTGCCGTCGCCACGGACCCAAAACCATGTAGAGGGCCAACCCGCTGGCGAGAAAATTCATCCCCAAACCGGCAAAAATCTCACTCACGCCAGCATAACGACGCAGCGCACCGATCAGCATTGCCCAAAATGCCCCGCCGGTCATACCGCTCAACCCGGCTAGCAACCAGAGCAGTAGCGGCGGCCAATCGGGCCACAGCCGCAACGGTACCATCGCCGCGATCGCACCGACAATTATCTGCCCCTCAACACCGAGGTTGTACAAACCACCGGCAAAGGTGATGGTTAACCCGGTTGCGCAGAGCAACAACGGCGCGGCCAACATCATCATATCGCTCAGACGTACCGGCGTACTAAAAGCCCCGAAGAGAACGAGTCGGTAGGCCTCAAGTGGTGAAACACCGGTGCTCAGCAGTGCCACCGTTGTAAACGCAAAGGCAGCAGCCAGCACCAACAAAAACCGGGTTGCTCCGGTAAGCTGCTGCACATGAAAACTACCGCGTTCCATGGCTCACATCCCTATGCCGTCGCTACCAAAGCTTCAAAACCAACCCCACCGATCAACTCGGCCAGCCGCCCCACCGACAGTAATGCCCGCGGAATCGGCGGTCCGATCCGTCCCGCAAAGCACACAATGACCTCGTCGCTGTACTCCATAATTTCATCGAGATCGGGGGAAGCAAAGATAACACAACAACCGTCATCACGGCGGGCTTGCAACCGGCTCCAGATTGCGCGCGCCGACGCCACATCGAGGCCGCGCGTTGGCTGTTCAGCCAGAATACCGCGGGCATCCGGTGGGATGAGCGCTAACATCGCACGCTGCTGATTACCACCCGATAGCGCAGCAATCGGGGTGATCGGTGTTGCTTTGATCTGATACTCTGCAATCGCTTGTCGGGCCAGTTCCTCCGCCCGACGCCGATCGATCAACACACCGGATCGTTGCAACAGCGCAAAATGATCGGTCAGCGACAATGCACCGATCATCCCATCGTGCAGACGATCGGCCGGTAGGTATTCTATCCCAGCCTGGCGGAACACCAGCGGCCCTGCACCGCTCAAGTCACGACCATTCACCAACACCTGTCCCCTTTCAGGTGCCAATTGACCGGCAAGCAGACGGAGCAACACTTGCTGACCGCTCCCATCAAGCCCGGCTAACCCAATGATACGTCCCGCAGTAAAGCGATGATTCAAATCAACCAACTGCAACATACCACTCCGCACCGTCACATGCTTCAATTCCCAAACCGGCGGTGCATCAATAGTGGGCAGGGGACGGTACATGGATGAAGCAGTACCGGCATCACCAAACATCAACGACAACAAATATTCTTGCGGTTGTGGCATTGGCAATTGACCGGGAGGCATCACCCGTCCGTTACGGAGCACCGTCACGGTATCGCACAACTCGGCCACCTCTTCCAGTTTATGCGATACAAATAGGACAGTTCGTCCCTCGGCGGCAATTTGGCGCAGCGCCGCAAACAGCGCGCGAGCTTGCGCAGCGGTAATGCCGGTCGTTGGTTCATCGAGAATAAGCACCTGTGCGCCACACAACAGTAAGCGCATGATCTCTACTTGCTGGCGCTGACCGACCGTCAACTGTTCGATGCGGGCTGTCGGATCGACCGTGAAGCCTAGCTGTGCGGACAATTCGCGCAGTGCCATCTCCGCAGCTCGTCGTGAACGAAACACACCCGGTGGAGCGGCACAGAGCAGATTTTCGAGCACAGTAAACGCCGGAATATCAAGTGGTTCTTGATGAACCATCCCCACACCGGCAGCGAGGGCATCCCCCGGCCCACGCAACCGCTGGATCACACCGTTAAATCGAATCTGACCCTCATCTGGCCGTAGATACCCGGCCAGCAATTTCATCAGGGTACTCTTACCGGCGCCGTTTTCGCCCAACACCCCGTGAATCTGGCCAGATGCAAACGAGATGGACAGTTGATCATTGGCGCATACCGCACCGAAACGTTTTGTAAGCTGTTCAACCGTGATTTGCATGGGTTGGGTTACATACAGGTAAAGACCGCTGGCTTTTGATAACGCCCCCTTTGTCATTGCGCACGCAGCGAGCAATTTGCCAATTCAGCACGCCAAAGATGTCTCGCTTCGCTCGACATGACA
>NZ_JBWGQH010000024.1:4598-39247 GCF_056331925.1 Chloroflexus sp. | reverse complement strand
CGGGGAGGATGGCGCACGGCGCTCATCGTGGCCCCGTCAGGTGACCCCCTTGTCATTGCGCGCGCCGCGAGCAATCTGCCACACGTCAAGATTTCTCGGGCGCTGGCGCGCCCTCGAAATGACAAGGGGGTCAGAGCGAACGTAGCACCATCTGCCATTGCACGCAGCGAGCAATTTGCCAATTCAGCACGCCAAAGATGTCTCGCTTCGCTCGACATGACACGGGGAGGATGGCACACGGCGCTCATCGTGGCCCCGTCAGGTGACCCCCTTGTCATTGCGCGCGCCGCGAGCAATCTTCGACCACTGTGTCCTTTCGAGTGCAGCGAGAAATCTATAAAACTACCCCCTCGCGCTCCCGGCTTTTACCAACCTCTCCCGTGTCCTTTCGAGTGCAGCGAGAAATCTATAAAACTACCCCCTCGCGCTCCCGGCTTTTGCTTACGGTGCGCTTTGACCTTCGATACCGGCTAATAACTGCTGTGTATACCAAATCGTTTTGTCATCAGCAACTTGACCTTCAGGAACGAAGACGCTACCGTCTTGATAATAGAGGGGGCCGGTGAACAGGTTCAAACTCCCATCGGCCAGTTTAGCGATGAACGCATCAAGCTTTGCCGCATTCTCGGCGCTCAGCGCAGAACCTTTGACAAAACCGATCATGCTTGTGTCAGGATCATTGAGGTTGCTCCAATTCGGCCCTGTCCATTCCCATGCCGGCTCCCACTTACCTGAGCGGGCCAGCTCTACCAACCGCTTATAATCAGGTCCCCAGTTAAAGTACGGCACTCCCAAACAAACAGCTTCACCCTGCGCACATGCTCCCTTAAAATCGTAGGGGACTGCAAACACCCGTTTCCCGGCTTGCGTCGCCTTGTTGGCCTCAACAATCGCCTCGGTGGTATCAATGCCCGACAGGATCACATCGTAGCCCTCGTTAATAAAATCATTCGCTACCTTTGTCGGATCGAGGGTCACACCGGGAATGTTGAACCAGAAACCGATCCACGTCACCTTAAACGCCAGTTCGCTGGCCGGACGACCACGGTACGTCTCCCAGCAGTAGCGGGCGCCGAGGTAAGCCGAATTCACCAAGCGACGAGTTTCGGGATCGATCAGCGGACCGAGGTAGGCCAACTTACCGGCTTCGGTGGTCAAAGCTGCGGCACAGCCAGCAATCATCTTCCCGTATTCCATCCGCCCCATCAGATTGCGCACATTCGACGGCGCTTCGCCGGTCAGCACTTTATCACCGGAAGTGTGGATGAAGAAGACATCGGGATGCGCAGCGGCTGCGATGTTGGTACCATCGGCAAACTCGGCTGAATTGGTAATCACCAGTTTTGCCCCTTGCCCGATCAGCTCTTCGATCACCTGCTCCACCTTCACATTCGGTCGATCGGCGGGGTTTACTTTGTCGATATAGATAAACTTGACGCCGGGCAGTTTCTCGACGACATACTGAGCGCCTTCGTAATGGGCCTGATTCCAACCACCGTCATTGATCGGGCCTACGAGCACCATACCGAAGGTAAACTCTTCGGCAGAAGCCGCCGGCGCCGTCGTCGGTTCGGCTGCCGGAGCAGCGGTGGGTGCGGCTGTCGGCTGCGTTCCACACGCAGTTAGGATCAGGCTGAAGAACATGATAACCGGCAACAGCCAACGGACACCTTGGTTTCTCATCGGTCGACTCCTTACAAGCATCTGCAAACCTTATACCAGAGCAACGAAGCGGTGCAATCGATGACGATGACGGCCATCGCTGCGCCGAGACGGTTTGCGCAGATACGCACCTCTAACGGGGAGGGCTTCCCTGCCGGCTTCTTCGCCGATCAGGGCGCTATTGCGGAGCGCCCGATTACGCGGCGAGTATATCCGAGGTAGACGCGACTGTCAATTGAAGCAGGATAGAGAAGTGGTCAGGCATGATCAGTGTAGTCCAAATCGAACCAAACCCCACATGGATTCTCACTATGTGGCGCATTTCGTACTAGGTTACCGATCAGCATCTTCACACGCACACCGGCGACTGAAAGCAGTGATAACCACACTCATTGAACGGATTCGATCGCACCTGGTTCCAGTACCGGTGGTATGAACACACATCATTATGATGCCGTTGGTCCGTGGAATCATGGACAAGCGAGCCGAGCTGCCCTGACCACGCAACGACGGCATGAGACAACCTCTTACCGTCGTCACCGCCGGTGGATTCATCGGCGCACAGAGTCGCGGCTACGTTGGTCAGGATTCGCGTTTTTCGCGTCGACGCGAGCAGTGTTATTGTCGTCAATCAGACCGCAGATGCCATTCCCGATACTTGGGCGATTGCCTTTGGCGGTGGTAATACTGGACGGCGCACAATCGGGTTCTTGTGCATTTATACCTGTTGCAGCCCATCGCCAAGCAACACGTAGTACACACTCATCTTGGCCCGGCGTAGTGGCACCTGGACTACAACACAGCGTTGCCGATATTGCATTGATTGCATCCGCAACAGTATGCTACAATACCGGCCAGTTCGTTGGTTAGGTATTGGAGTACTATTATGCAATTTCAGCGCGCAAGTGGTATTTTGCTCCATCCCTCATCATTACCCGGACCATGGGGGATCGGCGATTTAGGCCCGATGGCATACCGGTTTGTCGACTTTTTGGTGGCAGCCGGACAATCGCTCTGGCAGGTTTTGCCACTTGGCCCAACCGGTTACGGAGACTCACCTTACCAGTGCTTTTCGGCCTTTGCTGGCAATCCACTTCTGATCAGTATTGATGACCTCATCGAACACAATCTCTTAACCGTCGACGAAGCTCGGGCCACACTCGATCATCTTCCGACAGAACGGGTCGAGTTCGGTTCGCTTATTCCGGCCAAGCAAACCCTCCTTCGGCAGAGTTTTGAACGGTTTCGTAGCAGCCGTGGCACACCGCTCCATCAAGCTTACACACGATTTTGCCTCGAGAATGCAGAGTGGCTGGCGGATTATGCCCTGTTTATGGCGATCAAAGAGGCGCAAGGCGGCGGCAGTTGGCATAATTGGACACCCGATCTGCGCGACCGCAAGCCGGAGGCATTGGCCCGTATCCGCTGCGATCTTGCGGTGAAGATTGACTTTCACCAGTATGTGCAATTCCTCTTCTTCCGCCAATGGCAATCACTGAAGGAATATGCCAATCGACAAGGTGTGATTATTATCGGCGATACACCGATTTTTGTCGCTGACGATAGCGTCGATGTCTGGGCACATCGCGATCTCTTTTACGTTGATGCGCAGGGAATGCCAACGGTGGTCGCCGGTGTCCCACCAGATTACTTCAGCACCACTGGTCAGCGCTGGGGGAATCCGCTCTATCGGTGGGATAAAATGGCCGCTACCGGTTATCGCTGGTGGGTAGCACGGATGCGACAGGCGCTTACGTTGTACGATGTGCTGCGTCTTGATCATTTTCGCGGGTTTGAAGCCTACTGGGAAGTGCCGGCCAGTGCGCCGACAGCGGTTGAGGGGCGGTGGGTGAAAGGCCCGGGCGCCGATCTGTTTCACGTTTTGCGTGCCGAGTTAGGTGATTTACCGATTATCGCCGAAGACCTCGGTCTGATTACACCCGAAGTAGAAGAACTGCGGCTCGCATTCGAGCTACCTGGCATGAAGGTGCTCCATTTTGCCTTCGGTGATAATCCGAACAACCCTTACCTGCCACACAACTACACAACGAATTATGTCGTCTACACCGGCACCCACGATAACGACACCACGTTAGGCTGGTTCAACACCCTCGATCCGGCCAGCCGGGCCGCCGTTCTCACCTATCTTGGCCGTGATGAACAGACGGTTGATATTGCATGGGATCTGATGCGGCTGGGGATGATGTCAGTTGCCAATTACGTAATTACCCCTTTGCAAGATGTGTTACGGCTCGGCTCAGAAGCACGGATGAATATGCCGGGTCGCCTCGGTGGCAACTGGGCGTGGCGGTTTGCGGCTGATGCGCTCCGGGAAGAACTAGCGATACAGTTGCGTCAACTGACGTATGCCTATGGTCGGCTTCAACCGGCAAAAAGCTGACCATCTTCGACACGAAAGCGACGAGCGGCGGCGAGAAAATCAGCACTAAAGTCGCTCAGGTCGGTAGCCGTAAGTAGAGTTTGTTGTTGCGGACGCAGAATGAGGTCAAGCAGATGCATGCGGCGTTGATTGTCAAGTTCGCTCAAAACATCATCGAGTAAAAGCACCGGTGCATCACCACCACGTTGCTGCATTAGCTCAGCTTCACCGATCTTGAGCGCCAGGGCGATGGAACGTTGTTGACCACGTGAACCATACCGACCAAGGTTCACACCGGCAACGCTGAAAACGAGATCATCGCGGTGCGGGCCACAGAGCGTCTGCCCGCGGGCCAACTCATCGGTACGCTGAGCGGCAAAGGCTAAGCGTAGGCGTTCGGCCAGACTGCCGGCATCACGTGCTGCGTCGAGGTCACAACTGGCAATATACTCGATCTGCAATTCGTGTTCGCCACCGCTAATCTTACGGTAGAGAGGTCCGGCCAGCACGCTCAATTCCACGACGGCGCGCAACCGTTCAGCTAACACATATCCTCCGGCAGCGGCTAGTTCCTGATCCCAATACCCCAACTCGGCATCAACATTGCGGGGCAAGCGACGTTGTTCACGCCATGTGCGCAAGAGACTATTGCGCTGCAACAGAATCTTCTGGTAATACGCCAGGGTTCGCACGTAGTGTGGATCGAGCTGTGAGAGGGTAATGTCGAGGTAGCGCCGCCGTTCGGCGGGTGGGCCATCAACCAGCATGACATCGGTAGGGGTAAAGAGCACCACCCGCAACTGACCGATCAGATCAATCGCTCGCGCCGGACGCTTATCGATCCGCACCAATTTTTGCGCACCGTTTAGCGGCTGACCACCATCATCGATCCGGCGCTGCACCAGTATTTCAAGCCGTACCGGTCCGATCCGACGCTCAACATCGGCTACAATCCGGGCAAAAGGTGGTGCACCGGCTTCACCGACTGCATCCCAGCGCACGAGGTCGCGATCACTGCTGAGACGAGGCGAGCGCGTAGTGGCGAGATAAAAAATAGCCTCAAGGAGGCTCGTCTTACCAGCAGCATTCGGGCCGTACAAGAGAATTGTTGTCGGCGAGAGTGCCACGTCTTGCCGCCGGTAGTTGCGAAAATCGCGCAAGGCAAGGTGATGAATGTACATACGCAGGTCGCAGCAGCGGATTACGAGCGCATACCGAGACGGAGATTACGTAACTCGCTCAAGTTCGCGCAACCGCTGCAGAACATCGCCACCCGCAACTCACGAATAAATGCGCTCAATCCCTCGATCACCGCCTCGGCACCACGTTCATTGATCGCATCAAAGAGGGCAGGCCGCGCCGTTCCGGCCAGATCGGCCCCCAATGCAATGGCCTTTGCCACGTCCACACCACTCCGCACCCCACCTGAAGCGATGAGCGTGACATCAGGTAACGCCGCCCGCACCTCACGCACGCATTCGGTCGTCGGCAAACCCCAATCGGCGAATGCACCGGCCACCCGCCGCCCGGTATCGTTTGGTTGGCGGAAGCGTTCGACTTCACTCCAACTCGTACCACCGGCACCGGCGACATCGATAATGCGCACTCCGACTTCGTATAGCCGGATCGCGTCAGCCGCACCGATCCCGTTCCCAACCTCTTTGGCGACAACCGGTACTTCAAGGCGACGACAGACCTCTTCGATCTTGTTCAGTAAGCCTTTAAAATTCACGTCACCTTCCGGTTGTACGGCTTCTTGGAGGGGGTTTAAATGCAAAATCAACGCATCAGCCTCGATCATCTCAACCGCCCGTCGGCAATGATCGACGGTAAAGCCGTAATTGAGTTGGACGGCACCAACGTTCGCTAATAGCGGAATCCGTGGTGCAACACGACGTACCTGATAAGTACTCGCAAGACGCGGATCCATCACTGCAGCTCGCTGCGAGCCAACCCCCATCGGTAAACCGAGATACTCAGCGGCCTCGGCTAGCGCAAGGTTGATCTTCTCGGCGCTGGAGGTGCCGCCAGTCATTGAGCTGATCAGCAATGGTGCAGCGATAGGTTTACCGAGAAAGGTGGTGCGTGTATCAACCTCGTTGAGATCGAGTTCGGGTAATGCGCGGTGAGGTAGACGGTAGGCGGCAAAACCGGTAACGACACCCTTGGCAGCAACGTCTTCGTTGAGCACGATTCGGATGTGATCTACTTTGCGCGATTCAGTTCTGTCGTCACCGGGCATAGCAAACTCCTACACAGGTAAGGAGGGAGACCCACGTTAACCCCTTTAGACGGATCATACCAACAAAAGAGAGGGGCGTCAAACACGGTAGATTTGGTATCATACGTTCCGGTATTCATTGCAACGTTGTTTACGGTGAGTAAGAAAGAGAAACAGACGATGATGCACGCCGATGTAGTCATTTGTGGCGCCGGCATTGCCGGTGTCGCGCTCGCGCACGAACTCGCCATCGTGCATGGTCGGCATAACGTTGTACTGGTTGAAGCCGGCACTCCTCTGACGTTGACCAGTGATAAATCAACCGAATGCTACCGAAACTGGTGGCCGGACGAGGCGATGATGGCGCTCATGAACCGTAGCATTGATCGATTGGAAGAGATTGCCCTGGTCAGTCATAATCGGATTCGGCTCAACCGGCGTGGGTATCTGTATGCGACTGCTGACCCACAGCGTGCTATCCAGTGGCATATGCAGGCGGAACGAGTAGCCCAACGCGGTGCCGGACCGCTCCATATTCACCAGAGTATGCAGACTGCGTACCAGCCTATCTCCCACGACTGGCGTGAGGCGCCGGCGGGGATTGATCTGCTGCTTGATCCTACCTTGATCCGACAGCATTTTCCTTCCCTTAACCCGGCGACAGTTGCTGTCTTGCATGCCCGCCGCTGCGGTTGGTTCAGCGCACAACAGCTTGGCGCAATGCTGTTGGAGAAGGCACGAGCTGCCGGCGTTCAGCTCGTGCATGGGCGTGTGACGGCAGTTGTACAGCGTAGCGGACGGGTAATAGCGGTGACGGTTGCAACGCCGGGTGGGAGTGAACAAATTGCCACACCATGCTTTGTCAATGCAGCCGGACCGCATCTTGCTGCGGTCGGCGAATTACTCGGCCTTGACCTACCGGTCCATAACCAGTTACATCTCAAAGCTGCCTTTGCCGATACGCTCGGTGTGGTACCGCGCACAGCACCACTCTTGATCTGGGGCGATCCGGTCGAGCTGGCGTGGAGTGAGGCGGAACGAGCGGAACTAGACGCCGATCCGGGGACCGCATGGTTAACCGCACCACTCCCGGCAGGAGTGCATTGTCGCCCTGAGGGTGAAGGAAGCAACCAACAAGTTCTCGTCCTCTGGGACTACCACCCGCACGATCCCACCGCCCGCACAGCTCACTTCCCGATACCGCTCGATGATACCTTTTTCGAGATTGCGCTACGGGGGATGACAACGATGCTACCCGGCTTACAGGCCTATGTTGAACGGTTGCCGCGCGCGTATCTCGACGGCGGATACTACACTTGTACGCCGGAAAACCGGCCACTGATCGGTCCGCTATCAGTTGAAGGCGCGTTTGTCATTGGTGCCCTGGCCGGTTATGGCATTATGGCGGCCCTGGCTGCCGCCGAACTGTTGGCTGCCCACATGACCGGATCACTGTTGCCGAACTACGCTGCTGCCTTTCATCCGGCTCGTTACGACGATCCGGCCTACCGGGCGCAACTGGCGCACTGGGGCGAAACCGGGCAGTTGTGAGATAATATATATTGTTGATCATTGGGAATGTCAACCGGTATCCGTGCCAATTCCAGTAGCAGGCGAATATTATGTTTCGCGTTATTTTATTAAACTTACCTGAGTTTCATCGATCTGAATGGCGCTCTAAATATGGATGAGACCTTCATACAGTATAATCTGCTCGTTTGGGACACGAGTGATGTAACGCGGTTCCAACGCTACCGGAGGACTCGAAGATTGATTATGCATCTCATTCACCATAGATAACCTTATCTTTCTCTTTCGTGCGCTGCTATTGTAGGCGCCCCCACTTTGCTGTCCTTGCGATGGGGCTCACGTTTCAGCAAAAGCAACCTCATATAGGCACAGCTCCCACTATTGCGAGGGATTGCTTCACCGCCTCCGGCGGCTCGCAATGACATAGCTCAGCTCAATGACACATCGTTCCCGGGATGAATGCGCCATTGTTCCGGCTATCATGCGCTGGCAATACATATTAGCCGGAAGGTTCACATGTGATGCTGCTACGCCATGCGAGCCAGCCTGATCGTGGGCATGTGACGCTTGACGATCCCCTTGTCTCCCCTCACGGTAGCATCGCACCGATAGTTGCGGCAATAGCATCAGCATTCGTTCGTTCCATATTGCTCAAGACGATCACGACACTCTGGGTGTCGGGATAATAGGCAAGGTGCGAGACCGCACCTGAGATAAAGCCGGGGTGATATATCACCGTTCTCCCATTGCGATCTTCGATCTTCCAACCGTAGCCATAGTTATTACGAACCGGTGTATACATCTGGTTCAATTCGGCGGCGGGGAGGAGTTGGCCGCTGTTAAGCGCGGTCACAAAGCGATACAGGTCTTCAACCGTCGAATAGAGACCACCGGCGCTGTAGAGATTACTCGTGTCAATCGGAATCGCCCGTTCCGCGCCCGGCCCTATATAGCCAACAGTACCGTTGAGCGCCGAGGCGTCGCCGCTGTCGTAGCCGCTGTTGGTCATACCCGCCGGCACGAAGATGTTGGCGCGGATGTAATCAGCGTAGGATTGGCCGCTCACCGCTTCGATGACCAACCCCAGCACGACATAGTTGGAATTGCCGTAGCGAAAGGCGCTGCCCGGTGCGAAGTCGAGCGGCAAGTTGCGAAACCGGGCTGCGAGCTGGGTCGGCGTGACCGGCGAACGTTCGAGTTGCTCGAAGTCGCGGAAGTCGGTGTAGTTCGGAATGCCGGCGGTGTGGGTGAGGAGGTGGTGGAGCGTGATCGGTTGCCATGCCGGCGGGCAGTCGGGTAGGTAGCGGCAGACCGATTCGTTGACGTTGAGTTTGTCCGCCGCTTGTAACTGCATTATCGCCAGCGCCGTGAATGGCTTAGTGATCGAAGCGATGCGGAAGCGGGTCTGAGCCGTGTTGGGCAGATCGCGCTCGACGTTGGCCTGTCCGTAGCCACGGGCCACCAAGATGCGCCCCTGCGTCGCCACCAGCACCGAACCGCGAAATTGGCCTTTTTCGGTCAGATCGCGCAGGTAGAGGTCGATTTGGGTGGCGATATCAACCAAGCTCGGCGTTGGCGTCGGACGCACCGGTTCCATGACCGCCACTAAGGGGGTGCTGGCCGGCAACGGCCGGTTGGGGGTGACGCTGGGCAAGATGGTCGGCTGCGATCCCACCGGCACCCACGCCGAGATGACCGGATCGCGTTGGCCGCAGGCGGTCAACACGATGATGGCGAGGATGGATATAGCAATCGTCAAGCAGCGCATAGACATATCAAGACGCGAAGCGAGCAAAGACGCAGAGATGTTCAACGCAAAGACGCGAAGCGAGCAAAGGCGCAGAGATGTTCAACGCAAAGACGCGAAGCGAGCAAAGGCGCAGAGATGTTCAACGCAAAGACGCGAAGCGCGCCAAGGGACGCAAAGGATTAGAATAACTCTCTGCGCACTCTGTGACCTCGGTGGTAAACCTCATCCCAAGGGCGCAAACCGGTTCTGCGCCGCCGCCATCGCCACCAATTCTGCCGCCGTCCAATCGGAAGGCGTGATAGTTACATCGTACCGCTGACAGAGCGCGACGGCAAATGCGGCTGCCAAGGATGCGAGATCGGGCGGGTTAGTGCAGACAGTGACGAGATCGGTCACCCGTTCTGCCAGCCGTTCCACTAAGAGTCGGCGTTCAGATTCAGAAATAGCCAACAGCGCCGCCAATTGCGCTCCCGGCCAATGGGTATACACTCCAACCTGAAACAAGAGACCTTCTCTCCGACGAACCTGGGCAAATCCAACCAATTTACGCCCGGCAACAAGCAATTCGTAGGGCGACCAACCACCAAAACATGCCCGCGCTACCAGCGGATCGAGCGATGCTCGGTCGGACCGCGCTGCCGCAATGGTAATCAGATCGGCCTGCACGCCAAAGTGAGCCAACGTCGCTTGCCACACTTCACCCAGCCAGCGGTACGACTCGCTAACGTCGGGCAGGGCAAGAGGATGATCAATCGGCAGGGCAATATCTTGCATCAAGAAGCCGGGCACGAAGAGCACGGCCGTACCGCCGCTGGCTCGCCGATGCAGCGTGGTGCCAGCATTCGCCAAGGCCGCCTGATCAACCTCGCTCAACTTCTGGCCCGAACCGATCACCAACGCCGGCTGGGACGCGGCGGCATACCAGCGAATCGCCGGTTGGGGCGTGGTCGTCAAGCCGGCCAGCATCGCCGCGCCGGCAGCCAACTCGCTCGCCGGATCACCGTGAGCTGGCGGCAACCGGCGCCACATGTTCATTCCACCCATCGGCATGCTCCCAACGGTGCGCCGAAATGCGCAGCGACCCCGGCGGCTAACAATTCAAGCTGCGTTCGTACTGCCGGTGGCAATGGGGTAAATGGTCGCAACGTGACATGCAACGTTTCCCCATGCCAATCGTAACGCCACGTACCGGCAATCCGCCCCGCTAACAAGATTGTCGCCTCGACATGGCCAGCGGGCCGCCAAACCTGCTTATAGCCTACCGCATCAACCAACCAGCTCCGATCACGTGTACCAAGCAAGAGTGGATCAAACCGACCGAGCAAACGCGGTGGCAGATCGGCTAGCGCTGGCAGTTCACAAATGCGTTCGACCCGGCACTGGAGCCACCATGCCGACTTCCCAGCCACCGTCACTTTTACTACCTCATCACCCAACATCGCCAACCAGCGTTTTATCTCAGCCTGCGTCCGCCCACGCCAACAGGTTATGTCAGCAGGGTAGGCCGGACCGAAGGTAGCCAGATAGCGACGCATCAACTCAGCATTGGCCTCATCGGTTGGCGGCGGATGCCACGTGAGATCGGGCAACCAGCGTAGCCGGTGAGCCATACGCGCTTCACCACCGTGCGGTGCAGCGTGGCAGGCCAGACCACGTCGAGCCAAAACTGAAAAAATACCACCCCAACCGGACAAATGACGTTCATCAATCGTAGGTATCAACCGACGCACGTCACTGCGGCCCATCGTTTCGTGCTCGTACAACCACTGCGCCACACGGGTGATAAACGCCTCGCACGCTGCCGAATCCCACCCATCGCGCAACATTTCTAGCTCCCAAGAAGTAACACGTTCGGCTTGGGCCGCATAGATCAACGGCCAATCACCGGCTGCGTACACGTGCAGCGTATGGCGTTGTCCCCATAAGCGCACGAGTGCTCGCTCATGGTACAACAATTGCTCAAACTGAGTGTTCGTCAAGCCAGGCACCCGATTCCACAAGGCTAAGCCAGCGGCAGGCAGGATTTGTGCCTGGACACCCGCCAACTGCTGTGCTGCCGTCACCGGATCGGCAAACGGTTTGAACAGCCCATTCTGCACAATCCGGGCTGCCGCTACTTGTTCAATAGTAATGTCTACTAGTGCTTTCCTCATGGCGACCTCATCACGGCCAGCGCCGCCGCACCACGGGCAAATACTCGTACAAGCGGTTCGCCGCCGGTTGGGATGGTTGGCGACGATTCCACCTCTCTGCCTGCGGACCCAAGTGCGTTAAGGACGACGGCAACCGTGGTGGCATCGGCCGAGACGGGCAAGACGACGAGCACATCATCATCACCGACCAACGAGCCGCGCCAGATACGGGCCTGCTGTGCCGGTGCGAGATCGGCAGTAAGAAAACGTACCGTATTGCTCAGCGCCCACTCACGTGGTAGATAAACCGGTACTGGTTGTGGTTGTGTCGCCGCATTCCGCACAATCTGCGTCATGACCGTCTCGGTTCGATACAAACTCACCGTACCCCCGAGGATCGTGCCACATCAAGCCGAAATAGACCCACAGGTTCACGGCCAAGCTACCGGCAAGCGCGGCAGGGATCAACCAGCGCCGCCACTGCGCACCGGACGCCAACCGGCTCAACCCCCACCCGGCCAGCGCACAAGCCGGCGCAAGGGTGCCGAGCGATCGCATAGCATGCGGCGCATTGAAGCTTAACAGACCTGGGATGTAGTAGAGCAGCCAGAGCGCCAATAAAACCCCTGCCGTAGACCGCGCCCGCCACGCCACACCAATACCGAGCAGCAAGAACAGACCGACCACCGGATCGACCATTGGCGCCGATGGGAGATGATGGCGACCGTTGGATTCACCCTGAATGTGCCACATCAAGCCATGGGCCACGATATTTTCGGCCAAAAAATCAAGCGGACGGTGGCGGTTGAGACTATTGGCTTGAAAGATCGAGACCGAACCAACACGCCGGTTAAACCCGAAACTATCGGGATACCACACTAGCGGCATTACCACGATGGCACCGATAAGGGCTGCCAGCGCGAGTCGTGACCAAGTCAGACGCCAACGTTCTCGATCACGACTAAGCCGGAATAAGACCACAACGGCTAATGCTAGTGGTGCTAGCCGCCCGGTGTGGTAGGTATAGACAGCTAGCCCACCTAGCAATGCAGCCAACGCCACCGAGCACCAGACCCACCAGCCACGTCGGTTCGGATCCAATCCCCGCCAAAGCAAACCGGCTGCCGTCAGAACCAACACATGATCGAGCGTTGCCGGAAAAGCCCACCGGCTCATACTGAGTGACCACGACGACCAAGCCAACAGTGCTGCGCTTAATACGGCAGTCCGCCGCCCAATGATCGGCGCAACGAACCAATACAGTGCGAGCGGGGTAAGGGCACCGGCTACCGCACTGACGAGCCGGACACTCCACACATGCGGCCCCAGGATCCCGACAACGGGGGCCATCAGATAAAACAACAATGCCGGCAGATCGGCCACAACCGGCACATAGATCGGACGAAAATCAGGTTCTGACCAGATCCGTAACGCGAGCAAACCATGGCGAGCCTCATCACGCCACAGCGCCACCGGCATTTGGTCAAGCGCGACCAGTCGTGTGAGCAAGGCCACACCGGTTATCGCAACCAACAAGTGATCGATTGGCCATATAGAACGTTCTTCAGAATCAGTAATCAGGGGCCATGCCAACCCAACCCCGCCGAACACGAGCGGCAACGCAATCCACGCCAGAGCGCCAGCCCGCAAGGCGAAGAGGCTAGCTAATGCTACGACCAGCCCCATCCAACCCACGATTGGCCGGGCAGCCGCCCATTGGGCTACCGAACGCCAGCCAGCCGCAAGCTCCGGCCATATCACCAACGCGAGCGCTGGTAACACCGGCCACCACAGCCACGGCATACTCGGCAACCAATACTCTGCGGCCACAGGAAACAGTGCCAAACCGAGCGCCGGTATGACGGCCAACCCAGTCGCAGCGATCCGCCACCGATCCGGCCAACGCCAGACGGTTGCCGCCATCCAGACCAGCAAGGGTAGGGTTCCCCAAGCAACCGTTTGATTACTCAGTGGTGGTTGACCGACCAGCGCTAATAGCTTCACACCACTCAGTGCCAACCCCAATTCGCGAACATCGCGTGTTGACACATACGGATCGGTCGTCCAACGCACGACGGTATCGGTAGTGGTTGTGGTCGGGACGATCAAGCGATACCGTCGCCAGTAACCGGCGATGGTAGCTACGGCCAAAAGGCCTTCGTGATCGGTAAACACCGCCTGTGCCGGTGGCATACCCGGCGCGCGTGGTGCGGCCAACCGCAACTCAACTAAGGCCGCCACACCGCGATAGCCGTACAAAAACAGTGCAGCTTGGGGCTGCGACCAGCGAAAGAGATCGGTTTCATTCTGTTCATTTTCATACAAACCGACAAGGATCGGTTCGTAATCTTCGCCGACCCGCCAATAATGTGCCGGCCGAGATATGGGCAACAACAACAACAGCACTGCGATACTCGTCAGTGCAATCGGCAACCACACGGCCGGCCAGCGATGCAAAGTTGGGAGAAGATGATTGCGGATCACGGCGCGTATTATACCACGTCGCCGATTGGGTCCTTCAGCTCGATCCAACTGCCGGCTTTCCACGCAGCGCACTAAGCAACCAATCTGTCAGCATCGCCAGACTCCGCCGGCCAAAGAGCCGCACATAATCTGATGCTGCGACCAACGGCCCCGGATCAGCGCCACCGTTGCGTTCACGCATATACCAACGATGATCCATAATCCAACGATAGAGATCGGCTTCGGTACGACCGGGAAAGTAACGAAGGGCATGTTGCTGCCTAATCACTTCGATCACCGGCATATAGACATTATCGTACCAGCTCGTTACCGCCTCTTCGCGTGTAACCGGACGGCCCAACTCTTGCCCCAAATAGTAACGGTGTGCATTAATATGCCGAACCAAATCGAGATAGCCACCTGGCTCGCTAAACTCGATCCGCTGCTCTGGTCGCAGATCGGCAAGACCGGTCCATTCGAGAAAGTCACTATATTCCTCTTTCAGCAGCAGATCGCGCAAACTCAGATTGGGATTGAGTGGTACATCAACCACCAGCTCGGTCACAATCGCATCGATCTCACGCTGACCTTGGAAGCGGGCCACCGAAATCCGATGATGGCCGTCTTTGACAAAATAGATATCGCCCAGCTTATACAACTCAACTGCGGGCAACGGTACCCCCTCGTGATGGGCACGATCGATATTCATCCAGCGCAAACGATTAGCGTTATGGCGCGGCGCAAACTGTCGATCAAAGTCACTGTAGCGACCTTCGCTCCCGACAATCTTGTCAAGCGGAACGGTCTGATGACCGAGATAATGTTGACCACGCACATTCAGCCGCGCCCGCACCTCATCGAACGGTAACAGTTCGTTGGGACGACGGGTAATCAGCGCCAGCAGTTCGCGTAGCATCTGATCGCGGCGAATGCGGGTAAATTCATCATGAACGATTGCTTGAATGGCTGACATCGGCCACTCCTTTCGGCATCACCAACAATTGATGGTCAGCGCAGAAACAATGCGCTCTACCGACCGGCAACGCCGACGGCCGTTTTCGCGAGTAGCGTACCATGAGTCAGACGCGATTGCAACACAAAAAGTTGCATAAAGAACCATCTCAATAAATTGGAAGATGGTAACAACGAGCGAGAAGACTTCCTTCGCCGAATGACCCACAAAGCGAGGGGAGGATTACGGGCCAAGCACAGGCACCATCGCGGCACATGCTTGACAGCCAGCCAACAACTTCCGCGAACTCCAACCTCGTGTATTACACAACCAGATCAAGTAAACGGTAGCCGGCTGTATTGATCACGAGGGTATCACCAACCTGGGTCTCGGTAGTATGGCTAAAGCCATATGAGAGATGGATATGGCCGTG
Organism: Chloroflexus sp.; assembly: GCF_056331925.1. NCBI lineage: Bacteria > Bacillati > Chloroflexota > Chloroflexia > Chloroflexales > Chloroflexaceae > Chloroflexus > Chloroflexus sp. The sequence continues at coordinate 23,724 of NZ_JBWGQH010000024.1, read as the reverse complement.
GATGAGATACCGTGGGCGAAACCACTGCATCATCAATAGCAACGCGCGAAAGCCGCGATGGGGGTAATCGGGGCCGTTGTGAATGCCGAGCGGCGGCGCATGGGTCAGCAAGACATCAAGATACCGGCCATAGCGCAGCCGGTTGAGCAACAGGCGCGGCGCTATCCGCCACACCCGCAGCATCATCTGTGTCTCTGTGTACTGGTGATGGCCATCGGGCTTGTAGCGTATCGAACCGCCCAAACCGCCGATCAACAATCCTTGATGGCGCACCACGCGATCTTCGACACAGACCGCGCCACGGGCGTAGCTGACCACTTGCCCATCGGCTTGCACCTCCGGCGAATCGTGGTTGCCCCAGACATAGAAACAGGGCTGACCAAGCATCGTCACTACAAACTCAAGGTAATAGATCGGCAGATCACCGCAGGCCAGCACGAGGCGTACATCGGCGAAACGTTGCTTGATATTCAGACTGTAGACGGCAGGAACGACTTCATCGCTAATCGTGAGTGTACGCATGCCGGCTATTGTACCTTATCCGGCAACAACCGACAGCAACAGTTGCCACCTGTTGGCCATCCTCTATGGCCGTCCATAGCCAGTAATAGCCGTTGCCGGCGGTTCAGGCAACGGTAAATATATGGCAAACGTACTTCCGCGCCCGACTTCACTCGCCACGGTAACATAACCACCGTGGGCCTCGGCCACCCACTTAACAATCGAGAGTCCCAAACCGGTCCCACCACTATGGCGCGAACGTGAACGATCAACCCGGTAGAAACGTTCAAAGATCAGATCACGTTCGGCCTCGCTAATCCCGATCCCGGTATCGGCGACACTCAGACAGGCAAAGTGTTCATAGCGTTCGAGACTCAGAATTACCAACCCACCGGGTGGCGTATACTGCAACGCATTCACCCCTAAATTCAATAGTGCTTGTTTGATCCGATCTCGATCACCGTATACCAGTATCTGATCCTCAGCTCCAATCCGTAACCGCACTTGATTGGCGAGCGATCGCAGCTCCCGAAAAACTTCGAGCAACAATGTATCAAGCTCGACCGGCTCATAACGTAGTACAACGTTCGTTTCACTCTGGGCTAACAACAACAGATCGTTCACCATGCGAATCAGACGCGCCGTTTCCCGACGCATATCACCGACCATCTCCGTAACGAGGATCGGATCGGTACTCGCACCCCGCTCAAGGACTTCGAGATTACCCTGCATCACCGTGAGCGGTGTGCGCAGTTCGTGACTGACATCGGCAACAAAACGCTGTTGCGTAGAAAAGAGTCGTTCTAGTCGGGATAATAGTTCGTTGATCGTTACCGTCAACTGATGAATTTCATCACGTTGCACCGGCTCAGGAATTCGCCGACCCAAATCTTCGGCGCGGACAATACTCTGCGCCGTTTGCGTGATCTGCTCGATGGGCTGCAACGCGCGCTTTGATAAGTACATTGAACCCATGCCGGTCACCAACGTTGCTATAACGCCACCGATAATCAGAATTGTTTGCAATGTGGCAAGGGTATCATTCACATCATTAAGTGGGCGTGAGACTTGAATAAATCCGATGGTCTGACCGTTGTGCAACGTCACACGTGTAATCAACGACTTGACCTGTACCCCACTAACCTCACGGATTACCGTCAGGCCATTTTCATCGGTAACGTTCATATTCAGGGCTTCATCGGGTAGAGGAAGCATATACGGAGCAAGATTGGGAGTACTGCTGACTAAGGTCCCATCACCCCGAAAAAATTGGGCTCCGATGTTGCGATTGGTAAAGAGTTGAATGAAATCGCTGTTGAGGTACAGTTGTAACTCACCACTCGGAGTACGGACACCTTGCAAGCCAACAGCATTGAGAATCGAACGAATTTGTTGCGTGGCTGCAACTAGATCGCGTTGCACATTAGCGTGGAGAGTCTGCGCCACAGCAATATGCATACCTACACTAATGACGATAAGGGCTAGCACAAACAAGGAGCTGTAGAGAAGTGTCAACCGCATGCGAAACGGGATGGCACTGAACATCGGCTTCGCACGCCACAGGTTCATTAACCATCCTGCCGGTACTGACACTACCCGATCCAGCAACGTGATCGCTTTTGAAAGATTCCGCTGTTCGTTCACTTTGGTCATAACAATTCGATAAACGGCTATGTGGTATGCCGATACCGTTTGCATTTGTATCTGCTTCAGCATACCACACCGGCGAGGATGAATGTCGGCTGTGTGTTCTGCGGAAGATTATCTCACACCCACGAGCAAAGGTTGACAGGCATAGCAAATCGGATCATACTACTAAAAGGTCAACATTTAGACTTTCATACATCGAGCAACTATGAACATCTACGACTTTTCGGCTCGTACCATTGACGGAGAGATACAATCACTCACCGATTATCGCGGCAAAGTGCTCTTAATTGTGAACGTCGCCAGTTACTGTGGATTGGCTCCACAATACGGTGATCTGGAATTGCTTTACCAACGCTATCGCGAGCGCGGGTTGGTGGTTCTCGGCTTCCCTAGCAACCAATTCAACCAAGAACCGGATGACGAAGCAGCGATCAAGGCTTTCTGTATACGAACCTACGCGATCACCTTTCCCCTGTTTGCCAAGATTGAGGTCAACGGCCCCAATACCCACCCTCTCTTTGCCTATCTCAAGGCCCAACAGCCGGGTAGCAGCCCCAACGGCGAGATCAAGTGGAACTTTACCAAGTTTTTAGTTGACCGCAACGGCATTCCGGTGCGCCGCTACGCCCCAACCGATACCATTGGTTCCATCGAGCGCGATCTGGTGAAGTTGTTGTAAACCGGTAACGTGTCAACCAAATGAGGGGGAACGAACCTTGTTCATCCTCGTTTGGCTGCGCCCACGCACGGTCAGGGCTATGGCGCTTTCTGTACCGGCGCTGGTGGACGGCTCATTCCCCGATGGATAGGTCACCTCACTCTTTTCGGTGAAGCTGTACCATCCTATCCGCCGGCAAAGGCAACATGTGGAAGGAGGCCGTTTTGCATGAAAGGCGCGGTCAAACGAACGATGCCGCGTCGAAAACGGCTGCCTGCCAAGCGCGAGTTATGCGTCTTCCTCGTGCCGCCAGAGTGAGAAACCTCACAGGAGAGCCGGTCTCCACGACCGGCCGGCCACCTGCCCGGCCTGACCGACTCAAGGAGCAGTTGCTGATGGCGATGGCGGGAAAGGCACCTCATCGTGTCCACAACCCGAAACCCCACCGTTGCATGCGAGAATCCGCACGGCGACGTCGCGTCAACGTTCCATCCATCTGCAGCGAACGGTTGGTGTTGTTGTGCAACGCAGCAGCGTCAGGTAGAAATGCAGGTTATTAGCCTGCTTGCTCATCTAAGGCAAGCACCAATTGAATGGGCTTATCAGACGTTGTGGTCTCGATAAGCACCGTCTCATAACCAGGTTTTATCAACAAGGTTTCTTCCATTGAATTTCTGAGATTTTCTGTCGAGCCTACGTGATAAATGTTCTTTCTACTAGCCCATCCCAATAGGAAGTAATGTGCTGATTGAGACGATACTTGTTTTCTTTCCACATAGACAGCGCAAAACCACATGGCGAGTTTCGAGCAATTCTTGCTAAATCTGCTGCATCATCTTCTGACCATTGCTGATAATAATCTGTATGTCTGCCAATGTAAGGCGGGTCAAGATATACAAGATCGTCTTCTGTGATATTCTCAAGAACGTCTCGCCAATCTCCAATACGAAATTCCCAATCTTTGTCCTGCATAATGATAAGAATTTGAGAAATTTGATTTACTATCTTGGTTACGTAGGCTTGACGAAAGCAATCTCGCTTCCGAAAAAACAGAATATTGAATTCCCCTTTGCTATTAAAACGCATCACTCCATTGAAACACGACCTGTTGAAGAAAATGAAATCTAAAGGGTCTCCAGTTCTATTGAAACGTTCTCTAACCACGTAATAATAATCTTCACCCTTTGACAATAATATTTTACCTTCTGCGGTCAAGTATGACCTTACGTGTTCGGGCGACAGAATTTCCTTCATAAATTATCTGGGATAACCTGATGATGTGAGGATTAACATCATTGAGTAATGCGCGTCCTAGCTGAACATTGAACAAGACTACGCCTGATCCAAGAAACGGTTCTATCCACCGTCCTTTACCATTCCAGGAAATGTTACTCAAGATGAATTGAACAAGTTTCGTTTTAATCCCCTGACACTTTAGCGGAGGGACAATTACTTGCTTTACTGTGCGCGGTAAACCTTGAAGAACTATCACTTTGCCCAGCCTTTGTATTTCAAATAACTACGCAAATTGGTATAAGGCGGCCGCTTCAATTTCGCTGCTCTTGCCATATCTTCGGTCAAGTAATACATCCAATAGTCATCAAAAACATCTTCTCCTAACGACGCAAACGGACCAGACCCATGTACAAGCTTACCAATCTCCATAACCGAACCAATATTCTTGGTATTACCACTCCCTAGACGGTCAGATGCAATGCGATATTTTTCTTGAGCAAAGAATGGTAACCAAGAACATGAGTTGCGCCAACAAACGTGTCGAACAGCGATTCTAAGTCGTCCTCATAAGCTCGGTTGCAGAGTGCGATGATGGTTTTCCGATCTACATCTGACAAGCATGCGCCTTGAATTTCTTGGATAGTTAGCCGGTTATCACTCAAGATACCGATTGATACTTGTGTACTTGCCCAACGGTTGGTTTCAGCAAAAACCCTGTCCGTCCGTATAACCGGTCAAGAATGAATTCGATCATTCGTGCTACGACAGCGAACATTCCGAAAAGCGTAAGGAATACAATGAAAACGTTCCAAACGAAATCGAAACCTGTTGGTTTGAGAAACTCTACGGTGTTGTTTATCCCTGATGTACAGTGATCAATGTTGCGCACCAGGTAGTCTCTTTTAACAAAGCCTGATTCAACACATTCTTTGATGTTGCCGTTTAAACGCTCAAAATTCCTAAACTTTATAGGCAACCTTATAGCCGTATAGAAATCCGCCCTATCTTGTAGTTGAAAGTGTAAATGAGGTTCGGAAGAATCCTCCGAATGCCTGCACTCGCCTATTTTCTGTCCTGAGATAACCATCTCGTCTTTTTTCACTGGTATGCTGCCTACCTTCAAATTCGCATAAAGTGCATATCTCTCAGTATCATGCTTTATCACAACATAGTTTCCGCCCAGCCTATCCCTGCTTGGTAGTAATCCCTAATGTTTTCCTGTATATCTTCCACCACCATGTCTGCGGCTACAAGTATAGGCTTTCCAAAAGCAAAGTAATTTTCTGGTTTGCTTGCGCTGTGTTGATGGGTTTTTCCAGAGTTGCTAACGACTACAAAATCATAAGCATACCTTTGTCCTACTAGATTCCACGAATGCGAAATTTGTTTGCGAATATCATCATTAACAACCTTCCATGTTCCTTCAAATGGTAGCGCAAAACTCACCGTATCGTCATAGACGACACCTTTGATACACGCTCGACCGATGGCTATACATTGCCCTGTGGCTTATCGTACAGTTTGTACGAAACCATAGAGATTGAAAATTGACCAAATAAAAACCGAGATGAGATTCTCAAAGAATATTTTTAGCGACGTGACAAAAGACATTGCTCTCTCGATTGTTTTAGGGCGAAGCGCCCAACAGCTATGTCATATGTCAAGTGGCGAAGCGTGAAAGCCAGATTCCTGCGCGAAAGGGGTTTCCCTGCCTGCAACGTCAATTCTTCCGCGACGTCTGTCGCTCTAGATGGAGCTTCCCCTTCCGGTCTCGTCCCCGGCGGAACTCGAAGCCGAGAAGGTCAAAGCCAGTCTTGCCCAGGTCCTTCTGCAGGCTGAACGCTATCACCCGCGTCTTCTCCTCCGACAATTCCAGCTCAAGATAAAAGTGGTAGCTCAGTCTGAGCAGGTGAAGTCAAGGGATGTGACGGTAGTGGCACGCCTACTTATGAGTACGTACTACCTGACCCCATACGATACTTGAGGTCGTAATTGACGATAAACTCAAGTTCCTCATCGGTAAAGCCGTAGTGCTTCGCCAGCAAGCAGTCGATACGATCAAGAAGGGGTTTTGCACGAGCAGCATCAATATTGATCTCCCTCATCTGAATGATCGCCCCTCGGCGTAAGCGGGTCGTTTGATGGGCTGCATAGGTCGCCAGTAATGCCTGCTCTAGTTCAATGTATGGACGAACATCAATTGCAGATATATCAAACACCGGTAGTTCCAACACTTCACGTGACACCACATCCATACAATTGGAATTGATAATCCAATACCAATAAAAAAGTTGGCTATTGAGTAATACCAAGACGACCGGTCGAATTGCTTCAGGAACAATGATCGGTTTGTAGTGTGACGATAGCTTGACAAGCAGCGCCTTACGCCAATAACGTCCGCCTGAATGATAATAAATAGCAACACCGTCTTTTACGACAAAATCTTTGAGCTTTTTACGGTGTGCATGCATTTTTTTGAGCAGAGTCACCTCAATCGGTTGACCAACTTTAGGTACAGGATTTGCGTGAGTGGGAATACCCGGCCAATAACAATATATGATCTTTTCAAACAAGTAGCGCCGATCACTGTGTTTGCCGCTAAACCAGCGGTAGTAGGAGGTGGAATACACGCGCGGTGCCGTTGTGGCACGGTGAAGTAGGGTAATCGTGAGATTCATATCCACACCGGCAAAGAACTTACCGGGTCTTACCGCATAATGACTGTGCCACTGTGTGTAATGACGGTAGATGTGCTGCAATGATCGCATACGTTCAGTTGAGATCGATGCGATCGGTACAATCATACCAAACCTTCCTCGCTCAGATAATAGATTTAATGCTCGTTCGATGATAAACGCATACACATTTCCCGTATCTTCAGTTTGATAATTGACAATACGGTAGATATGCTTCACGTTACTGTAGGCAAGATACGGCGGATTACCGACAATCACGTCAAAACCACCACTATTGAGAATTGTGAACCATACACTACACCAGTGAAACGGTTGGGTATTATAGGAACCGTTTGGCAGGACCCATAGTAACCCTGCCTGTTGTAAGGCGTGATCAAGATGAGCATTGATTGCTTCTAGCCGTTGATGGATCCGACAGCGTAGGATGCGACGACCGACGTGATCAAGATCGGAGCGGAGCTGCGCCGCACGATAGCTATCCAATTCGCGTTGGACATCCTGAATCTCGGCGAGCAGTTGTGCGTGATCCGGCGCAACCTGATCACTAATCTCTGCCGGCTGGGCAAACCCAACCAGTGCATTCCCGGTCTGAATGTTGACATCGATATCCGGTAATGATGCGAGATGTTGGGCATGATCGAGATCGGCAACCATGCGCAGCCAGAGGCGTAATTTGCAGATTTCAACTGCCTCGGCCATCAGATCAACCCCGTACAGATTGTGCAGAATAATGCTTTTGGTAATAAAGGATGCGCGGTTGGCGTGCCCATTTGCTTCTGCCAGCACCTCTTGCAATGGTAGACCGGCGGTCTGCTTCTGCGCAACCAGTTCCTCCATCCGGTTGAGAACTGCCGCATAGATCGGTTGCAGAATCTGCAGCGCCGCGAAGAGAAATGCACCTGAGCCAACGGTAGGATCGAGCACACTGAGCGGTAATTGTCCTCGCGCCGGATCGCCGGCCAAGACGGTGTAGAGGGCATATACTTGCGGTGCAGTGAGCAGCGGTATCAGATCAGAGATGAGCGCTTCAAGGTTAAGGTTCGCCGTGATCGCATCATTGATCGTTGTAATCTGGCCCGCTTTCGCTGCCGCTACAATTGCCGCGACCTGCGCTCGTCGTATGGCGTGTTCGTGGGTCGTTTCGGTCGGCAATGGCTCCGTCTGCTGCATTGCCGGGTATATGTATTTGCTAATGTTTTGCGCAATGTTGAGCGGTGCAAGCGATAACTCGGCTTTGTCAAACAAAACAGGAATGATTGTTGAGCGGCAAATGTAACCAGAAATATCATCACGTGTATAGTACGCACCCGTCTGTTTTTGATTAATGTCCTTTTCTAAAATGTATCCCATCATATCGGGATCGATCTCGCGCTTATCGGTACCGGATCGGCGATGTACACACCAACGCCACGTATCGAAAAAGGTAAAGAGTTGGGCAAAGGCGTGATCGGGAATATCCAGCGCTGCGCCGTACCGCTCCTCAAGTGGATGCAGGACGAACAGGCTACTGTTGAGATAGGGGACATCGCCGAGAAGTTGGTTAACCGCCGGGTTGCGTTGCTTGGGTTCACAACTCAAACCCTGAAAAAAGAGGGTTTGCAACACATCACGATAGTAGCGATGAGGTCCTCGATGCGTTGTGCTCCATTCAAGCCGTTCACGTAGATAATCGGTGTTGTTATTCAAAAAACCTTTTTGCTGAATAAAATAGATAAACATCAAGCGACTGATCAGCACAGAAGCGTACCAATTCCGATCATGTTCCGCTGGAATACCACGTATACTTGCCTGAAACGCTTCACGCTGCTGTTGGAATTCTTCGTAGAAATGGTTAGCCACCCGTTCAGTATTAACATCCTGAGTTGATGGTGGTGTGAAACGAGACATTTCAAACTGCATACCACAATACTTGCGGTTACCCTACCGGTTTTTGCCCACTACCATTGCTGCAATTGGCGTTATCACCCCTCGCCAACCTGGGCCCCAGCCACCGCCACTTGACCCAACGCCAACCCACCATCGTTTGGTGGAGCAAGCCGTGGGATCAATACGGTAAAGCCATCGGCTTGCAGCATACCGGCCAACGTCTCTAGCAGCAGCACATTTTGGAAGACCCCACCACTGAGCGCAACGATGGCCAGACCACGCTCATCACGGACACGCCGGCACGCCGTCAAGAGCGCCTGCGCCACGCCGTGATGTACCCTGCCCGCGATTACTGCCGGTGCGATCCCGGCCCGCAGATCATCAACCAGCGCCGCCAGCAACGCCAATCCGTCGAGCGTGAACGGCCCGCCGGCAGTGGCTGGCTCACGCAGCGGCATGGAATAGGGCGGCTGCTGCGGATCGGCAATCTGCTCGAAGCGAATGGCTAGCTCGCCTTCGTAACGGGCAATCTGGCCCATTCCGGCCAGTGCAGCGGCGGCATCGAACAGCCGGCCAAGACTTGAGGTGCGTGGACTATTGAGGTTCCGTTCAATCATCCGGGCCAGCACCTGCCATGCTGACTGATCGAGCTGTTGGGTAAACGGCAATGCCAGCCGCCAGAAATCAGGGCCGTAGAGCTGAGCTAGCGCCGCCGCCGCTATTCGCCACGGTTGGCGTACCGCCTGCTCGCCGCCGGGTAGAATCAGATGACCCAGATGACCTACTCGCTCGTAGGAAGCACACGTCGCTACCAGCACTTCACCGCCCCACACCGTCCCATCAGGCCCGTAGCCGCTGCCATCGGCGGCTACCCCGATCACCGGCCCGGCGTGACCGTATTCGGCCAGCACCGCCGCGATATGGGCATGATGGTGCTGGACCCCGATCTTGCGCGCAATCGGCATTGCCAGCGCCGCTTGGGTGGCCAGATAGCCGGGATGCAGGTCATACGCGACAACTGCCGGTGTGATGTCAAACAGCCGTTGAAAATGGGCAATCCCCTCGTGAAATGAGCGCAATGTCGGCAGATTTTCTAGATCACCGATGTGATGACTGAGAAATACTTCGCGACCACGACCAAGGGCAAACGTGTTTTTGAGATGGCCGCCACAGGCAAGGATCGGGCATGGCAACTCAGCAGCCAGGGTAATCGGAGCCGGGGCATACCCGCGTGACCGCCGGATCAGGAGCGGTCCACCGACAGCAACACTGGCTACACTATCATCGCAGCGCATATGGATGGGGCGGTTGTGGGTGAGAAAGGCATCGGCAATCAGCCCTAGCCGTTGCGCCGCATCATCATCCTCGTATGCAATCGGCTCATCGCTCAGATTGCCGCTGGTCAGCACGATGACCGCCACCCGCGCCGGCCCGACCGCTGCCGCGTATTCAGCCAGCAGCAGATGATGCAACGGCGTGTACGGTAACATCACCCCCAGCGTCTGCATTCCCGGTGCAACCGATAGCGCAACCGGCGCGCTAGGCCGGCGCGGCATCAGTACGATCGGGCGGGTTGGACTGGTCAGCAACGCGCGCGCTGCTGGATCGATGATGCACAGTTGCTCAGCCGTTGCTTCATCACGGGCCATCAAGGCCAGCGGCCGCGCTTCGCGCTGCTTGCGTTGACGCAACCGACTCACCGCCGCTTCATCATCGGCGGCGCAGGCGAGATGGTAGCCGCCAAGCCCCTTGATCGCTACGATCTGGCCCTGCGCCAGAGCCGCCGCCGCTGCTATCAACGGATCCGAGGAAGACGCCTCCGCAGCGCCAACCTCGCCAACCGTGAACTGCTCAACCGATACCCCAGTTGCTCCCCTCTTTCCGCCGGCGGGGAGAGGGGTTGGGGGTGAGGGCTGTTCCTTTGTCCCTATCTTCCCACTCCCCACTCCCTGCGCAAACCGTACCTGCGGCCCGCACACCGGGCAAGCCGTCGGCTGAGCATGAAACCGGCGATCACGCGGATCTTCGTATTCGGCTCGACACCGTTCGCAGAGCAAAAAGGTGCGCATCGTGGTATTGGCCCGGTCGTAGGGTACATCAAGCACAATCGTAAAGCGGGGGCCACAGTTGGTGCAGTTGGTAAAGGCATAACGATAGCGCCGGTCGGTAGGATCGAATATCTCACGCAAACAATCACGACAAGTTGCCGTATCCGGCGCGATCAGCGTGCGGCGTTGCGTCTGAGCTTGACTAGCCGCAATCACAAACTCACGCTCACCGACCAACGCCAACGGTTCGATACTCACCTGCTCGATGCGGGCTAGTGGCGGCGCTTCACGTTGCAGTGCAGTCACAAACTCGTGGAGTGTATACTCCTCACCCTCGATCTCAATTGTCACGCCGGCGCTATCGTTGCGCACAAACCCGGCCAGCCGCCATCTTTTAGCCAAGCTAAACACAAAGGGCCGGAAGCCGACCCCCTGCACAATCCCGCGCACATTGACTCGCCAGCGTCGTTGCTGGGGGTTGGTTATCGTTTGTTCTGTCATTGTTATGTTTAGTTAAAACGCAAGTACACAACTGCTAGCCGTCTTTCCACCTCGTCGGCTGCCGTTGTGATCCCAACATTTTAATGCAACGTCACTTGCGCTATCACTGTAGCACGCATCCCCATTTTGCACAAGATAATCCCGAACGCTTGCACCTCTATCATAACCAAGGGTTATGAAGTTATCACTTGACGTTAATGATTCGTGACCGCTATAATTCGTACCAACAATCACGTTTTACACATCACCACCGGCCAGGCCGCCACACTTCAGGTTTTGCTCGCCGCAGTGTGTTTGTGAATTTGAATTTGGTTTCGCTACTGTCACCCCTGCATGAGGAACGTAATGAGCAGCAATGGCTCCACCACGTATGCCGACCGTCCGCTGAACGCCGCCGCGTTACTCGACCGGCTCAACGAACCGCAGACGGCTGCCGCGTTACACCGCTTGCTTGACCACGCTGAATTGCTGGCCTTTTCCGCCGGTGCAGTTGATAGCCTGTTGCAACGCGGTGAAGTGATCGCTGATAATGTAGCAGCCAGCGTGCAAGAACTGCGCACGGCGCTGCCGGCGGAGAGCGGCGAATTGGCTGGCCAATTGGTGCGGCTGGCGCGCACGCTGCCACAGTTGACCGATACGGTTGAGCAACTGGCCACGCTCACCGGCCAACCGGCCTTTCAACGTTTGCTCGTCACCCTCAGCAAGCCGCAAACCCTCGCGGCGCTTGACCGGTTGCTCGGCCAGAGCGAGTTGCTCGCCTTCCTCGTCAGCGCGCTCGATCACCTACTCGCTCGCGGTGATGAACTGACCGAAAATATCCGTAGTTCAGTCAAAGAGCTGCGCGCGGTGATGATGGCACAATCACTCACACCGAATCAGTTGATCGATACCGTAGTGAAGTTTTTGCCTTACTTCCCGCGTCTTGTAGCCGTCGCTCCGAGTTTCATCAGGGTGATCGAAAAGATTGAGCCGTTTATCGCTTCCGAAGAGTTCGATGCGCTGCTTGACTCCGGCGTTTTTCATCCCGATACCGTCCAACTGGTCGGCGAAGCCGGCGATGCCTTCGTCGCCAGCCGCGAGGCGCTGCGCCAGTCGCCCAAGCCGGTTGGTCTGTTTGGCCTGCTCCGCGCCTTGCGTGATCCCGATGTGCAGCGCGCCGCTGGCCTGATTGTCGAATTTGGCCGCCGGTTCGGTAGTTCGTTGAAGTAAAGGAGCGTCAAGACGCTAGAGATGCAAACGCCAAGACGCTAAGACGCAAAGGGTTTGTTGAGTAAGAGTACTGCTATGCTTAAGCCAAAACCCAAAAAATCTCTGCGATCTTCGCGCCTTTGCGTTAAACCCTTTGCACCTTTGCTCACTCTGCGCCTTTGCGTTAACCGTCTTTGCTCACTCTGTGCCTGTACGTTCAAACCCTATGCATGAGTTATCAATTGCCTACAACATCGTCAATATTGCCAGCACCGCCGCTGCCGAAGCCGGCGCCGAAGAGATCAGCGCCGTCCATTTACGGATTGGTGCGCTGGCCGGCGTCGTCGCCGATGCGCTGCGGTTTAGCTTCGCGATTGCAGCCGAAGGTACCCCGCTGGCGAACGCCGAATTAGTGATCGAAGAAGTTCCGGTTGTGGTCTTTTGTCCCGACTGCAACACCGAAGTCATACTCCCAAACCCTCGCCTCTTCCGCTGCCCACACTGTGGCCGGCCATGCGGTCAGATTATTCATGGGCGGGAATTGGAACTAGTCGCACTGGAGACACCATGAGCTACGAAGCAAAACGGTTAATCGAAATTCGGCAAGGCGTATTGAGCAAGAACGACCAACTCGCCGCCGAGTTGCGTCGTCGTTTTCACGCGGCCGGTACGTTCGTCGTCAACCTGCTCTCCAGCCCCGGCGCCGGTAAGACCAGCCTACTCGAAGCCACGATGCGCGCACTACTGACCGAATACCGGGTCGCAGTACTCGTCGGTGATCTTGCCACCGACAACGATGCCCGCCGGTTGGCGCGCAGTGGTGGCTTGGTCCGCCAGATTCAAACCGGCGATATGTGCCATCTTGAAGCCGATATCGTTGCTCGCCACCTCGAAGGTTGGGATCTGAACGCAATTGATCTGCTCTTTATCGAAAATGTCGGCAATCTGGTCTGTCCGTCTGGATACGACCTTGGCGAGGCCGCACGGGTTGTGTTGTTGTCAACGACTGAGGGCGAGGATAAGCCGCTCAAATATCCGTCAACCTTCGCAACCGCCGATGCCGTCTTGCTGACCAAGATGGATCTCGCCGGACCGGTAGGTTTTGATCGCGCCACCGCTGAAGAGAATATTCGCGCCGTTAACCCGCAGGCCCCGATTATTGCAACCTCGGCTCACCGTGCCGATGGTTTGGACGAGTGGATCAGGTGGTTGCATGACCGGATGCGTAACCGAACACGGTTTGAGGGTGCTGAAAGATAGGCATACATCTTGGGAAGACGATGTGACGCAGACCCGGAGCGGGATCGTGGTGATACGATAAACCACAAGCTCTATTGCAGTAAGGAGGCGAAATTCGATGGCAACACTGCTCTGGCTACAGGGAGGCGCCTGTAGCGGCAACACGATGTCGTTTCTCAACGCCGAGGAACCAAGCGCCTGTGATCTCGTGACCGATTTCGGCATCGAGATCCTCTGGCATCCGTCGTTAGGCATGGAATTAGGCGAAAACGCGAAGCGGATTTTCTACGACTGCGCCAGCGGTGCTCGCCCACTCGACATCTTTGTCTTTGAAGGAACGGTCATTCAAGCGCCGAATGGCACCGGACGCTTCAACATGTTTGCCGACCGCCCAATGCAAGAATGGGTACGCGAGTTGGCTGCACAGGCGAGTATCGTCGTCGCTATCGGCGATTGTGCTTGCTGGGGCGGTATCCCGGCAATGGCTCCCAATCCCAGCCAATCGACCGGTCTCCAATTCCATAAGCGCGAACTCGGAGGTTTTCTCGGACCAAACTGGCGCTCGAAGGCCGGTTTACCGGTTATCAACATCCCCGGCTGCCCGGCCCATCCCGACTGGGTGACGCAGATTCTAGTCGCTATAGCCAGTGGTCGCGCCACCGACATTGCCCTCGATGAGTTACAACGTCCGCAGACGTTCTTTACCAGCTTCACCCAAACCGGCTGCACGCGCGTGCAGTTCTTTGAGTATAAGCAGTCCACTCTCGAATTTGGGCAGGGTACCCGCACCGGCTGCCTGTTCTACGAATTTGGCTGTCGTGGCCCGATGACCCGCTCGCCCTGCAATCGCATCCTCTGGAACCGCCAGTCCTCGAAGACCCGCGCTGGTATGCCATGCACCGGCTGCACTGAACCAGAGTTTCCCTTCTTCGATCTCGCTCCCGGCACCGTCTTCAAGACGCAGAAGATTAGCGGCGCGATCCCGAAAGAAGTACCAACCGGGACCGATCCGATCAGCTATATGGCACTGGCAGCAGCGGCACGAGTGGCAGCTCCGAAGTGGGCTAAAGAAGACATGTTTGTTGTATAAACGAGGGAGAGGCTGGTAATGGTCAACAGTATCGAGAATCCGGCAACCATCACAGGGCGTGATCTGCGCATTAGCCCACTTGGTCGCGTTGAAGGTGATCTTGATCTGCGCGTGACGATTCGCGATGGTGTTGTGACGAGTGCATGGACGGAAGCTTCGATGTTCCGCGGCTTCGAGATCATTCTCAAGGGGAAAGACCCCCAGGCCGGCCTGATCGTCACGCCGCGGATCTGCGGTATTTGTGGTGGCAGTCACTTGACGAAAGCAGCCTACGCGCTTGATACCGCATGGCAAACCGAACTACCACCCAACGCAACCTTGATCCGCAATATTGCCCAAGCCTGTGAGACATTACAAAGTATTCCGCGTTGGTTTTATGCGCTGTTTGCCATTGACCTGACAAACAAGAAGTACGCGCACCTACCCGAATACGATGAGGCGGTACGCCGGTTTGCACCGTTTGTTGGGACGAGCTATGAACACGGTGTGACCCTCTCGAATAAGCCGGTTGAGATATACGCCATCTTCGGCGGCCAGTGGCCCCACTCGAGCTTCATGATCCCCGGCGGCGTGATGTGTGCACCAACACTCGCCGATGTGACACGCGCTATCGCCATCCTCGAATATTGGAAAGACGAGTGGCTGGAGAAGAAATGGCTCAGTTGCTCGGTCGATCGCTGGCTACAAAACAAGAGCTGGGCCGACGTGATAGAGTGGATGCACGAGAACGAACGCCATTACAACTCCGATTGCGGTTTCTTTCTCCGCTTTGCGATGGCTGCCGGCCTCGATAAGTACGGCGCCGGTTGGAATAACTACATCGCTACCGGTACCTACTTCCACCCCGAACTGTACGCCCGCCCGACGATCGAGGGGCGTAACGCGGCGCTGATCGCTCGTTCGGGTGTGTATGTGAACGGACAGTTCTACGATTTCGATCAAGCTCATGTGCGCGAAGACGTGACCCACTCGTTCTACGAGGGAAACCACGCGCTGCACCCGTTTGAGGGACGCACTGAGCCAATCGATCCCGCGATCGGACATCGACAGGGGAAATACTCGTGGGCGAAAGCGCCACGCTATCTCATCCCCGGCATTGGCAGCCAGCCGGTCGAAGCCGGCCCACTGGCCCGCCAAGTCATCGCCGGTCGGCCCGGCGCTACCGATTGGCAAGACTACGACCCGCTCTTCCTCGATGCGGTAACGACGGTTGGGCCGAGTGTGTTGGTGCGCGTGATGGCGCGTATGCACGAAGCACCCAAGTACTATAGGTTGGTGCGGAAGTGGCTCGACCAGATCAATCTACACGAGAAGTTTTATGTCAAACCGAAAGAGCTGCCCGAAGGACGCGGGTTTGGCTCGACTGAAGCCGCTCGTGGCAGTCTCTCTGACTGGATCGTGCTTAAGGACGGCAAAATCGAGAATTATCAGGTGGTGACACCAACGGCATGGAACATTGGCCCGCGTGACGGGCGTGAGGTCAATGGGCCGATGGAGCAAGCCTTTATCGGTACCCCGGTTGCCGATCCCAACGATCCGGTTGAACTCGGCCATGTGGCGCGGAGCTACGACTCGTGCCTCGTCTGTACAGTGCATGCCTACGACGAAAAGACCGGCAAAGAGTTGGCGCGGTTCCGTATTGGTGAAGGCGCGTAGCAGGGGCAAGCACGCAAGGACGTTTGCGCCGGTGGTTGGGGCAATCGCCGACGCAGACGAACCCGCGTTGCTCAGGCTGGAGTGATAGACCTACTGATTATGGAGTGTGGCAGTCTAACTGCCGCCCTCCAAAAAGACAAATCTCTCGTCTTTATCGCTAGATTATTATGTCATGCTAGAACAACTCCTAATCATCGGTTGTGGCAACCTATTACGTGGCGACGATGCGGTCGGGCCGGTATTAGTGCGGCGCTTGCTCGAACTTGGCCTGCCGCCCGGCGTTGGCGTAGCCGATGCTGGCACCAGCGGGATGGATGTCGCCTTCCGGATGCGCGGGATCGATACGGTGATCCTTGTTGATGCAGTGCGGACCGGAGCCAACCCCGGCACAATCTATGCGGTACCGGGTTCGATGGTTGAACAATTACCGCCACTAAGTGGTATTAACCTGCACGCGTTTCGCTGGGATCACGCGCTAGCGTTTGGCCGCTGGTTGCTCAAAGATGCGTACCCACGTTCAGTGCAGGTGTATTTGATCGAGGGAGCCGACTTCACCATCGGCGCGCCGCTCAGCCCAGCGGTTGCTGCGCGGATGGAAGACTTAGCTCAACATTTGAGTCGCGATCCTTGGCAACCATATCCCGGTTATCGAACGATTACCGATCAAGGCGATGGAGAATTGGCTGCTTGAACTTACCACCCATGGTTATCTGCATATGCCGGCAGTGCTGGCCGAACGCTACTTTCCGTCCGGCGTACTGGTAGCCTTCTTGCGTAATAACGAGATTTGGCTCGCGCCACTACGTGGACCGGCAGCCGGTGGATTACTACTCAAGCAACGCAATGCTCGCGGTGATCGTAGTGTATTGCTGTCGGAGGTTTTACCATCACCTACGCCACCCGGTTACCGACGGGCTGTGTGGGATGAAGAGCAGGGTGTCTTACGCATTGCCCGTGATCCGACATTGGAGCATACGTCATGATTGCTGTTCGTCCGCAACCATTAGGTATCTTTGCACTACCCGCTGGCTACCTTATCTTACCACCGAGCGATGCACGTACCGCCGCTCCAGCGCTGACGGCGCTGCTCCGCGGCGCGCGCCCCGATGAATGGCCGCCAGAATGGATTTTTTACGCTCACGCACTAGACGGCAACATCAAAGCAGCCCTGGCTGCTTTACCGGCTTCGTCCGATCCGCTCACCCGCTACAATCGCTATGTACTCGATGGCGCGCCGGCCGATGATCTGATTCTGAGCACTCTCTTAACCGGTGAACTGGCCAGCTTACAAGGTGTCGCTGCCTTTACGATGGGTCATCGCAATGAACCCCCGTCACCGACAGGTACAACCGGTGAAGTACGCGCACTCGTTTTTATGACCCATGCTGCTGCCGCTATTGAACGCAACGACATCCTCGCTGCCGATCAGGCATTCGCCGATGCACTGGCCGCTGCCGTGAACGTATCGCCGGTGCTGGCCGGGTATATCGCTCTGAATCGTGCTGAACTGGCAATCCAACACGGCGGTGAACTGTCCCTCATCACACGCTGGCTGCAACAAGCCCTTGATCTGATCCCGGCAGAAAGCGGGGCTGAACAACGTGCTCGGGCGGCCGTCCAGTTGGGCCAACTGCTGCAAGAGCGTGCCAATGACCAACGCGGGCTGTTGCAAGCTGCTGTGCGCTGCTACCAAGAGGCCCTGCGCTTCTACCGGCGCGAGACCCATCCGCTAGAGTTTGCTTTCATCCAGAACAATCTGGCGCTGGCCTACCTCGCCATGCCGATGACCGAAGCTGGCGACCGGTTGCGCGGTGCGATTGCGGTACAGGCGCTGCGCGCGGCTCTCAGCATCTACGACCCCAATCGGCATCCTCACGAATGGACCAGCGCACGTCTCAATTTGGCGAACGCGCTGCAATACGTTCACTCGGCCCGTCCAGCCGAGCATCTGCTCGAAGCGGTGGCGATTTACGAAGACCTGTTACAGCGGCGCGACCCGGCTGCCGATCCGGCTGGCTATGCCCGCATTTTGGCCAATCTGGGCAATGCCCTTGCCCATCTCGGCATCTTCGCCGAAGCCCGCGAGCGGTTGCTGCAAGCCGAGCACCTCTTTGCCCAGATCGGTGATGAGTCGGCAATAATGACGTTGCGTGAGTTATTGGCAAACATCGATCAGCACGAGGCCGTCGGAAAGTAGAGTCAGACGGCTGTTCGGCTCCGGCAGGCGCAAAGAGGGCAAAGACGTGAGGATGATAAACGCAAAGGTGCAAAGAACGTAAAGAGCGCAAAGGTGTTTTATGGTGTTGTCACAAACCATCCTTAAATTGACCACCAATCAAAGCCTTTGCGCACCTTTGCGCCTCTGCGTTGGCAGGCGCAAAGAGGGCAAAGACGTGAGGATGATAAACGCAAAGGTGCAAAGAACGTAAAGAGCGCAAAGGTGTCTTATGGGTATAGCGCGCTCAATTGCTGACGAAGCTGGTTATCTTCAAGTGCAAAGAACGTAAAGAGCGCAAAGGTGTTTTATGGTGTTGTCACAAACCATCCTTAAATTGACCACCAATCAAAGCCTTTGCGCACCTTTGCGCCTCTGCGTTGGCAGGCGCAAAGAGGGCAAAGACGTGAGGATGATAAACGCAAAGGTGCAAAGAACGTAAGGAGCGCAAAGGTGTCTTATGGGTATAGCGCGCTCAATTGCTGACGAAGCTGGTTATCTTCAAGTGCAAAGAACGTAAAGAGCGCAAAGGTGTTTTATGGTGTTGTCACAAACCATCCTTAAATTGACCACCAATCAAAG
>NZ_JBWGQH010000024.1:1403-4499 GCF_056331925.1 Chloroflexus sp. | reverse complement strand
TTGGCAGGCGCAAAGAGGGCAAAGACGTGAGGATGATAAACGCAAAGGTGCAAAGAACGTAAGGAGCGCAAAGGTGTTTTATGGTTTTGTCACAAACCATCCTTAAATTGACCACAAATCAAAGCCTTTGCGCACCTTTGCGCCTCTGCGTTTAAGAATCTCTGCTCTCTGCTCCCTTTTCATATCTCGGTTGAGAAGAGTATGGAAGCATTCCAACGCCAACAATTTGATCTGCTGCTGATGATGGCAACCGAACGATTCGTCGAACGGATCGTCGAGCGCTGCGCCGGCCCCGAAGCAGGGTTGGCAAGCCTTCGCCGAGGTGTTAGTTCTCCGTAGCGAAGAGACGCTTGAACAAATGACCGGCTACGGCTAGCTCCAATTGGAGATGACCACCTAACCATCACACCGTTGTGACTCAATACCAGGCGAGGACAGCAATGACTCAAACTGTACCCGACGATACCGGTCTACTCGAACAAGCCGCTGCACGGGTTGATGCGGCGGTGGCCGCCGTCGCCAAGCTCGAACCGGTGGCGCAGACTGCCGCTACCGAGTTGAAGCAGGCGATCGAGGCTTTTCATAAACTGGCCCTAACCACGATCGTTCGCCGGCTCAAGCAAGACCCGCGCGGTAAAGAGCTGTTGCTCGAACTGGTTGAAGACCCCGCCGTATACGCGCTCTTGCTGATGCACGGCATTGTGCGGGCCGACCCGCTCACCCGCGCCCGCCGCGTGCTCGACGGCGCGCGCCCGTATATGCAGTCGCACGGCGGCGATGCCGAGTTGGTTGAAGTGCGCGACGGCATAGCCTACGTGCGCTTGCATGGCTCATGCAACGGCTGTTCGCTCTCGGCCTTTACCTTGCGCAAACACGTTGAAGAGGTGCTGTTACGCGAGGTGCCGGAAATTACTCGCCTTGAGGTGGTGAACGATCAAGCGACGCCGGCCATTCTCCGTGCCGAAGCGCAGGAATCGCCGGCCATCGAGAAGGGATGGGTGCGTGGCCCCGCCGTCGCCGAGGTGCTACCCGGCCAGATGGTGAGCTTCGCCAGCGAACGCGGCAGCGTGCTGATCGTCAATCTGACCAACCGGCTGAGCGCCTACCGCAACGCTTGCGCCCATCAAGGCCGCCCGCTCGATGGCGGGATGCTTGATCCTGACGCTGGCACGCTGACCTGTCCGTGGCACGGCTTCTGTTTCGATGTCCAGAGCGGCGAGTGCCTGACTGCGCCGCAAGCACAGCTTGAGCCGTTTCCGCTCCGAGTCGTTGATGGCATCATTTGGGTGCGACCGCAATGATGGCAAGTAAGATAGTCCGCTGGCTGGGTGCGCCAGCACCGGGTGGTTTGGCGCTGCCGGCGGCCAACCCGACACCGGCCCATCTCTATGCGCCGCGCGGCGTCTATCTCGACGACGAGCGGCTAATTGTGATTGATTCGGGCAACCATCGCGTCCTAATCTGGCACGAGTTTCCAACGCACGATCACCAACCGGCTGATGTCGTGCTCGGCCAGCCCGATTTCTTCCACGAAGGGCCGCGCGCATCCGGTCACGGCCCTGCCAATGGCTTCCATCTGCCCACCGGTGTAACGGTTGCCGAAGGAAGAATCTACCTTGCCGATGCGTGGCATCATCGTGTATTATGTTGGCATCGCATTCCTAATCGATCCGGCACACCACCCGATAGTGTGATCGGGCAAGATTCACTACTTGACATCGAGCCAAATCGTGGCAGTACGGTTGG
This sequence comes from Chloroflexus sp., assembly GCF_056331925.1. Classification (NCBI taxonomy): domain Bacteria; kingdom Bacillati; phylum Chloroflexota; class Chloroflexia; order Chloroflexales; family Chloroflexaceae; genus Chloroflexus; species Chloroflexus sp. The sequence continues at coordinate 2,753 of NZ_JBWGQH010000024.1, read as the reverse complement.
GCCGCATACCCTCTACTGGCCGTATGGTGTAGCATGGATCAATGGCTGGTTTTATATTGCCGATACCGGCAATCGACGGGTGTTAGGATGGCGTGGCCTTCCCAGCGACAGACAACCGCCTGATGTGATACTCGGTCAGCCTAATGCCTACAGCAACGCCGAAAATCGCGGCGGCCCGCCGGCTGCCAACAGTTTTCGTTGGCCGCACGCCATCGCCGGCGATGGCGCAACGTTGTATGTCGCTGATGCCGGTAACCATCGGGTATTGGGATGGACACCACCGCCAACGGCTGATCGGCCCGCCGATCTTGTGTTGGGTCAAGCAAGCATGCAGAGCGCGTTTGAACAACCGCACGTGCCGCAGGGAGCGCACCGGCTCCGCTTTCCGTATGCGGCAGCCTGCGCCGGCGACCGGTTATTCGTGGCCGATACCGCCAACAATCGCGTGCTGCGGTGGCAACCCATCCCGCGTGCCGGCGCCAGCCTGCCGGCGCAAGCGGTCTACGGCCAATACAATTTCGACGACAGTGGCGAAAACCGCTGGCAAGTCATCGGCCCCGATACGCTCTGCTGGCCCTATGGTCTCTGCGCGCATCGCCAGTGGCTGGCGATCGCTGATTCAGGCAATAATCGGGTCTTGATTTGGGAGGTGTAAGGAACGCAAATCGCAAAGGACGCTACAGTTGCCAACGCTCACGCTCCAACCGTCCTTAACATCTCACATAAAAACTTTTGCGCCCTTCGCGTGCTCTGCTCCTTTGTGTTAACAACCTTTGCGCCTTTGCCTACTCTGCGCCTTCACAGGTTGAAAGGAATTGCGTATGTGTCTCGGTATTCCCGGTCGCATCATCGAAATCTACGACAACGGCCTCACCCGGATGGGCAAGGTCGATTTCAACGGCATCGTCAAAGAAGTGTGTCTCGCCTACCTACCCGATTTGCAAGTTGGTGATTACACGATCGTGCATGTGGGTTTTGCGATAACTCGCCTCGATGAGGAATCGGCGCACGAAACGTTAGCTCTTTTCCAATCGCTCGGAGTGCTTGAAGAGGAACTTAATCCCGATGAGTCGCACGAACCCGTATAAGGGAGAGGTGCAAAGGGATCAAAGGCGCCGAGATAGATACACGCCAAGACGCAAAGGCGCTAAGATGTTATAATGTGAGTCTGTCACTACACTTGTACCACTATACAAAAAACTTGGCGTTCTTCGCGCCTTTGCGTTAAGAACTGGGCTGACATCACCGGCGGGCACACCAACGTCGTGGATACAAAAACTTGGCGTTCTTCGCGCCTTTGCGTTAAGAACTGGGCTGACATCACCGGCGGGCACACCAACGTCGTGGATA
>NZ_JBWGQH010000024.1:0-1305 GCF_056331925.1 Chloroflexus sp. | reverse complement strand
TACAAAAACTTGGCGTTCTTCGCGCCTTTGCGTTAAGAACCTTTGCGTCTCTGCCCCCTTTGCGGCTACGCATTGAATTGAATGGAGAGCATGCGATGAAATATCTTGACGAGTTTCGCGATCCTGAATTGGCTCGCCGCTTGTTCGAACAGATCCGGCGTATCACTACCCGGCATTGGGCGATTATGGAGGTCTGCGGCGGCCAGACCCATTCGATCATTCGGAACGGGATCGATCAGTTGCTACCACCCGAGATCGAGCTGATCCATGGCCCCGGCTGTCCAGTCTGCGTCACGCCGTTAGAGATTATCGACAAGGCGCTCGCCATTGCGGCCCAACCCGGCGTAATCTTCTGCTCGTTCGGCGATATGCTGCGCGTGCCCGGCAGCCGCAAAGACCTCTTCCGCATCAAAAGCGAAGGCGGCGATGTGCGGATTGTCTACTCGCCGCTCGATGCGGTCAAGCTGGCCCAGCAAAACCCCGACCGCCAAGTTATCTTTTTTGCCATCGGCTTCGAAACCACCGCACCCGCCAACGCAATGGCGGTCTATCAGGCAGCCAAGCTCGGTCTCAAGAACTTCTCGATGTTAGTCTCACACGTACTGGTACCACCGGCAATCAGTGCGATTATGGAATCGCCGACCAACCGCGTCCAAGGCTTTCTGGCCGCCGGTCATGTCTGCAGCGTCATGGGCACCGCAGAATATCGTCCGCTTGTCGAAAAATATCACGTCCCCATCGTGGTTACTGGCTTTGAGCCACTCGACGTACTCGAAGGGATTCGCCGCGTGATCCTCCAGCTCGAGCAGGGCCGCGCCGAACTAGACAACGCCTACGAACGCGCCGTTCGCCCGGAAGGCAACGTCGTCGCCAAACAAATGCTTGCCGATGTCTTCACCGTCACCGACCGCACATGGCGTGGAATTGGGCGTATCCCGCGCAGTGGTTGGCGACTCAGCGACCGCTACGCCGAATTCGATGCCGAATACCGATTCAATGTCCACGACATCCAAACGAGCGAGTCGCCGCTATGTCGGAGTGGTGAAGTACTGCAAGGATTGCTCAAACCAAATCAATGCCCGGCCTTCGGTAAAGAATGCACACCGCGCACGCCACTTGGCGCAACGATGGTATCAAGCGAGGGAGCATGCGCAGCGTATTATCAGTATGGCCGATTCGTGCCGACCAGCACGATTGGCGTAGCATCGTAACATCTTCAGATCTTTGCGCCCTTCGCGCCTTTGCGTTAGTACCTTCAGATCTCTGTGCCCTTCGCGCCTTTGCGTTAGTACCTTCAGATCTCTG
>NZ_JBWGQH010000023.1:39075-72202 GCF_056331925.1 Chloroflexus sp. | reverse complement strand
CCTGTATGCGGTTCGATTCCCACCATTATCCGGTCGTTCAAATCCGCCACAACCAAACACATCAACGCCCTGCGCGGTACGCCCGGCGCCTCGGTCTGGCAACGCAACTATTACGAACACATCATCCGCAACGACGAATCCTCAACCGCATCCGCGACTACATCATCACCAACCCCGTGCGCTGGCATCTGGACCGCGAAAACCCCGACTGCACCGGCACGAACCCAGAGGAAGCAGAATGGTTCGGGTAACGACGAGCTGGTGCGGGCGCGGTTGGAGAAGGCAAATAGTAGGGGCGGGTTCCCACCCCGCCCGCATCACGATCCGGAACATCACCATCGCCGCAGCATCCGCCTGCGAGGGTACGATTATTCCCAGGCGGGGGCGTATTTCATCACCATTTGCACGCAGGGGCGGGCCCACCTGTTTGGCGAGGTGGTGGAGGGGGAAATGCGGTTGAATACGTGGGGACAGATTGTGTGGGAAGAATGGTTTCGTTCCGCCGTCCTGCGTCCGTATGTACGGTTATGCCCGAACGAATTCGTGGTCATGCCCAACCATGTGCACGGCATTATCTGGATTGTAAATGATGACGATGATGTAGGGGCACGGCGGCGCCGTGCCCCTACAGGGGAACGATTCGGGGCCCCTGTATGCGGTTCGATTCCCACCATTATCCGGTCGTTCAAATCCGCCACAACCAAACACATCAACGCCCTGCGCGGTACGCCCGGCGCCTCGGTCTGGCAACGCAACTATTACGAACACATCATCCGCAACGACGAATCCCTCAACATCGGTACGGCGGATGGCGCCTTTGGGATACAGCGTGGGGTATGGCGCGGTAGGAGCACGGCACGCGGTTGGGGCACAACGCCGCCGTGCCCCAACGATATGCACGGGGTATTACAGCTCATCCGGAACGCGTTGCGTGGCATTCTGGATTAATTGGCTTATTTTGGTGAGCAGATCGTGGGAGCGGTAGGGTTTAGGTAAGAAATCGGTGTATCGATCAATCGGGAGCTTGCCGGTTACTACTTGCTCTGCATTCCCGCTCATCAAGAGGACCGGTAACTGTGGTTCATGCTGGCGGATCGCGTCGAGCAACTCAAGCCCGTTCATCCCCGGCATAGCCAGATCGACTAGGGCGATGGTAATCGGTAGCGTAGACTCGGTCAAGAGGGCGAGCGCCGACCGTCCATCACCTGCTTCAACCGTCACCATCCCGGCCCGCTCAAGAATACGGCGCAGTGTCGTGCGCACGGCTACGTCATCGTCAACAATAAAAGCGGTACCTTGCAACGTAATCGGCTTGGTGACGGTACCAGGAGCAACTGCTACTTCTTTGCTGGCCGCCGGCAAGTAGATCGTAAAGCTCGAACCAAGACCAGGAACACTTTCGACCTTGATGGCTCCATTGTGGCGACGAACGATCCCCTGAACGGCGGCCAATCCCAAGCCGTGACCCTTCGGTTTAGTGCTGAAAAATGGGTCGAAGATACGACGCATCGTGACTTCGTCCATCCCAATCCCGGTATCGCTGACTGTTAACGTCACATACCGGCCGGGTGGAATCGTCGGTGTCAGGTTCAGCCGGCGGAGATCGGTTGCACTTAAAGTGACAACTCTGGTACGTAACGTGACCGATCCTCCACGTTCGCCAATCGCTTCAATTGCGTTTGTTAATAAATTCAGTACCACCTGGCGTATCTGACTAGCTTCGACTACAACGGACGGTAGATCGGTGACCAAATCGTAGTGGATCGTCACATGCCCGCTCCGATGACTCGGTAAATGTAAAATCCCCCCCATCTCGCGTACCAACGTCGACAAATTAACTGTTTCGAGCGAGCGCTGACCACGCCCGGCGTAGGCAAGAAGTTGACTACACAACTCAGCAGCACGTTGGGCTGCTTGATCGATAGCAACTAAGTGCGGTTGCAGTTCATGGTTGGGATGGAGATCGAGCAACGCCAGACTGGTATGCCCCATAATACCGGTGAGCAAATTATTGAAATCGTGAGCAATTCCACCGGCAAGTAATCCTAAACTTTCGAGCTTCTGAGCCTGCAACATCTGGGTCTCGAGTTGCTGACGCTCTTGTTCGGCATATACGCGTTCGAGTGCAACGGCCAACACATTTGCCACGCTTCTCAGAAAAAAGACAATCTCGGCATCAAGCGGGGCCTTTGCGTAAGCCACCAGAAGACCGAAGAGCCTTTCGTTACCACGGATTGGCAAAGCAGGACCGGATAACCCCAGATCTGCGACACGGTCAGCTAACTCTGTGGGCAAGCAACTCCAACCGGGGTGGTCGGCAGGTAGTGAACGGAGGAAGGCAATCGACAGGGGAGCAGTTGGCACGTTTCCCCAAACCGTATGCACGCGCACTTCCCCTTCAGGATCGAGTTCTATAATCTCGATCCCATTCAGCAGTAAGGTTGATCCTATCTGCTCAGCCGCAGCAGCAAACAGGGCATCAAGGTTCGAGTTCGCCAACGCTTCACGGGCCAACGTTGCCAATTGCTCTTGGCGAGCTGCTAACTCGACCAAACGCTCATTAGCCCGTTGTAGCGGCGTCACATCTTGCATAGCAACAATGGCACATAATCCTTCCGGCATCTCGACGATTTCTGCCGCCAATTGTGCAAAGCAGGTCGTACTATCACTCCGTTGAAAACTGAACTCGACCCCGTATACACTACCTTGTTGGTGTAACGTTGTGGCAATTGTTGGCCATTTCGACGACAATTGTGACCAGTGTAACGAGCTGATCGGCTGTTTGATAAGCTGTTCACTACTCACCCCAAAGAACTCACGGCAAGCCGCGTTAGCATTGATGATCATCGCGTCTTGCAAACGCACAATAATCATCGCAAACGGGGCAAAATCGAAAAGACGAGCCAATTTCTCTTCCGACTCGCGCAGGTGTTGCTCGGTCGTTTGCCGTTCGCGCAGCTCCTTCTCTGTCTCCCGCAGTGATTGATGGAAATGCTGCATTAACTGGTCGATGAAATAGCTGCCCAACAACATGTACAGACTATACGCAATGAGCCATGACAAGGGCGAGTGGGCGAGCAGTGGTGATTGCAACTGATCGGCAAACAGGACGAATAGGCCCCCAACCCCAATCGAAAGCAACGCGATAACCCAAGCCCACTGGCGACCCAGCAAGACTCCGGCCATCACCACAACTATCGGCAATACTGCAAACGCCGGCGCAGCTATCCCACGACTCAGGGCAGCCGTCATCGTCAAGATAATCCACAATGATCCGATGATGAGCCAGCTTGCTTGGCGAATACGTTGCCGATGTACTAGCCAGAGCGCTCCCAGAAACGCTGTAATTAGGGGAATAACAACGACGAGCCGTAGGGGGAGGAGTGATAGATCAATCGGGCTGGCAATGGTATACACCAATACCGCCAAGAGACAAAAAAAGACCAGAACACGCAATAATTGGGCAACGTGCTGATGCATAAGTGTGGCAATTGCCGAGTCTGGATCGGAAAAAACAGCCATCTGTATCCTCCCGTTGCCGGCTTCGTCAGATATGATGCTGCTTACCAATCCAAACGTAGGGGCTAATCAGCCTGTTCTGACGACGTATCGACACTGTGGGCAAGCGCCATCCCGCTTAGTTGGACTATCGCCTCACGCACCTCATCAGCGGCCGTTTGCCACGTCGCACGTAGTTTCGGGTGGGCCTTGAGGTACAGCGGTTCACCAAACCGAACGGTGACTCGATATGGCCGCGGAATAATTTTGCCTTTGGGCATTACCCGATTTGTGCCACCAACATACGTTGGAATGACTGGTGTACCGGGAAACTCGGCGATCAAACGCCCAATCCCGCTCCGGAATGGACCGATTTCGCTGGTTGTGCTGCGGGTACCTTCAGGAAACAGCAGGAGGGCATATCCTTCACGTAACGCACGGGCAGCGTGACGAAGCGGGTCTTGACCACCGCGTCGGTCGCGCGCAACCGGTATTGCGTTGAACAGAATACGCGACAGGAACTGCATTACTCCGCCTTTGAAGAAATAATCTTGCGCGGCAGCGGCAACGAAGCGCGATCGGACTTCACGCGGCAAGACCGTATATATAACCGCAGTGTCGGCGTGGCTGGTATGGTTGGCAGCAATAATCAACGCACCTTCGCGTGGGATATGCTCGATCCCCTCAACACGCGGTCGTACATAGATCCGCACAAAGCTGCGGAAAAGCGCCGGAACAAAACGGGCCGCAACATGGCGGCTGCGATAGAGACTCATAGTCAATCCCTATGATGCCTAGTCTCGTGCTAGCGAATGGTTGCCGGTTTGACCAGAAGCCGTCTTTACCTTTCGTGTAGCGTGAACGTTATACGTTATTATACCGTCTTGTCCTCATCTTTGCGAGATACTTTTGGGTATATTGCGATGGCAGGGGTTTTGAAACCCCTGCCGTACCGGTTGTGGTTACTCACTTTGCAAACGCGCAATCGCTACCGGATCGTAGCGCAAGATAGGTTGGCGCGCAGCCCGTACTTCATCAAGCCGGCGCACCGGTGCTTTCGTTGGCGCCGCGTGCAGTACCTCCGGTGTCTCGACTGCTTCGCCGGCTATCCGGCGCATTGTGGCAATGAACTGATCGAGCGTTTGTTTACTCTCGGTCTCGGTCGGTTCGATCATCAACGCTTCGGGCACAATCAGGGGGAAGTAAATGGTCGGTGGATGGAAGCCGTAGTCAATCAGCCGTTTGGCAATATCGAGCGTGCGCACATCTTTGGGTGCACCGGCAATCTGCCCACGCAAGACCGTTTCGTGCATACAGATGCGGTCAACCGCTTGCGGATAAATGTCTTTGAGCATCACGCGCACATAATTGGCGTTCAATACCGCCGTTTCACTTACCGCCCGCAAGCCGGCAGCACCCATCGAGCGAATGTACGCCCATGCCCGCACCAGCATACCGAAGTTGCCATGGAACGCTTTCATCCGCCCAATGCTCTTTTCGGGGGTGAAGAACTCATACTTCCCGTCTGTCCGTTGGCGGACGCGCGGACCGGGCAAGTAGGGAGCGAGAGCCGTAGTACAACCGACTGCTCCCGAACCGGGGCCACCACCACCATGGGGTGTGGTGAAGGTCTTATGCAGGTTGTAGTGCATGAAATCAAACCCCAATTCACCGGGCTTGGCGATACCTAAAATGGCATTGAAATTAGCACCATCGCCGTACATCAGGCCACCGGCTTCATGCACGAGACGGCAAATTTCGACGATATGCTCTTCAAACAGGCCCAGCGTGTTGGGGTTGGTGAGCATCATACCGGCAGTACGCGGTGATAGCTTCGCTTTGAGATCGTCGAGATCGACGTTCCCACGTGCATCACTCTTCAACTCGACTACCTTCAAGCCGGCCATTGCCGCCGTCGCCGGGTTCGTACCGTGCGCTGAATCGGGCACGAGCACCTCGGTACGGTCGGTATCGCCGCGGTCGAGGTGATAAGCCCGAAAGACAAGAATACCGGTGAGTTCACCCTGTGCACCGGCAGCCGGTTGCAGACTAACGGCATCAAACCCACTGATCTCGCCGAGATACGTTTGCAACTCATACATCAGTTCCAGCGCACCTTGGCTGAGTTCCTCGTCTTGCAATGGATGGGCAGCGGCAAAGCCAGGTAAACGAGCAACCTCTTCGTGGAGCTTGGGGTTATACTTCATCGTACACGACCCCAACGGGTAGAAGCCGGTATCAATCGAGTAGTTACGCTGACTGATGCGGGTAAAGTGACGAACAACTTCCGGCTCGGTTAATTCAGGAAAACCGGCCAGATCATCTTGCCGCAGCAGCTCGGTGGGAAGAGGCGTCGGCTCAACCCCAACATCGGGGAGATTGACGCCAATTTTACCGGGCTGCGAATAGGTAAAAATAGGTGGTTCTTCATTATGCATAACCGTTAGCTCCATTCACGGGTTCATCGGGAGTAGCTATAACGGGCGGGGACTGGACGGTATCAAGTTCGGCAGCAATATGGAGGGTCAAATCGGCACGCTCGCGTTCCAGCAAGAAGGTGAGCCGATACGGTAATAGGGCGAACTCCCGAACCTGATCATAACGACGGTCGGTCGTTTCATCGTAAGCCGCACCGTAACCGACCCGTAGACCGAAATAGGCAGGATCGGCAAAGTTGAGTTGCAACGCGACGTGGTCCCAACCCGGACGCCAAGCTTGGGCGAAACCCCAGCCGGTAATGCCCACCAGCCGCCAATCACGTTCACGGCGGCGTACAATAAGGCGACGCGGGTGGAGATCGCCGTGGACCAGACACGCCGGGCGTCCGGTAGTGGTCAACCATCCGGTGAGACGAGTTTGCAACCACGCACTCTGCTCATCCGTCAACTGGCCACGGGTTACCGCCGCTGCGGTAGCAACGGCTACCCGATGACGCAGATAGGCAACATCAGCGCCAGGAACCGCAGGCTGATCGGCAGGGGTTGGCAAAGCATCTGGTTGTAACGGGCCATAGTGCGGTGTCGTATAGCTATGAACCCGTGCCAGTGCCGTGGCTAGGGTCCGCCCAATCGCAAAGCGCGATTCTTCATCGATAGCGGCGATGACTTCGGGCAGTGGTGTTCCGGGTACATAGCTGAGCGCCAACGCCGGCGGGTCGTCGCCCTCAGCATCGATTTCAGCCAAGACCGTAGGCAGTGGGAGATCGATTTCAGCACGCAAGGTGCGCAGCGCCAATGCCTCGGCACTCAGTGACTCACCGGCCCATTGATCGACACCGGCCGGTAGCCGTACCACAATCTGGCGATCGCTCAGCGACACCAACAAACTACGCACACCGAGCGGCGCCGCGTCGCGGATCCGTGCTCCGGGCAAGAGACGGTTTACCAACCGTTCGATTTGGGGCAGTGAGAGTTGCTCAACCATTGTTCGATCACTCGCCAACCGTAGGCAGGAACAGCCTCAGAGAGCAGCCAATGCCTGCACTAACCGATCAATATCTGCCGGTGGATTCATCTCGGTAACGGCTAGTAGCATCGCATTGCCCAACTGTGGCTCATCGGCACTGAGATCATAGCCACCGATGATCCCTTGTTCACGCAGCGCAGCGTTGATCTCAGCGACCGGTCGTGGGCACTGCACGACAAATTCGCGGAAAAATGGCCGGTCGGCCAGCACGCGATAGCCAGGCAGTTCGGCAATTCGGCGCGCCGCATACTGCGCCCGTTGATAGGTAATTTCGGCCACCTTGCGCATCCCACGCTTACCCATCAGCGACATATAGACCGCCGATGCTAACGCCATCAACCCTTGATTGGTACAGATATTACTGGTGGCCCGTTCACGTCGAATATCTTGTTCTCGAGCGCGGAGGGTCAGCACATACGCCATGCGGCCATCGACATCTTTCGTCACACCGACAATCCGACCGGCAATTTTATGCACATATTTTTGGCGGGTGGTGAAGATACCGAGGTACGGGCCGCCAAACGACAACCCTAGGCCAAGTGGCTGCCCCTCACCGGTCGCAATGTCAGCACCTGCTTCGGCTGGGGTCTGGAACAAGCCAAGGGCAATCGGATCGAAATGCACGGCCAGCAACGCACCGCGCGCTTGCACCTGCGCCCCTAGCCCGCGTAGATCGTGCAACCGACCGAGGAAGTCGGGATTTTGCACGATCAACAGGGCCGTTCGGTCATCGACCTGGGCCAACGCTTCAGCGATCCCACTTCCTGGCGTCTCATCACCGACAATTTCGACATCGAGACCTTGCAAGTAGGTACGGAGCACAGCGCGATACTGTGGGTTTACATTCCGGGCGACCACGATTTTGCGTCGGTTACGCACCACGTTGAGCGCCATAATGGCCGACTCGGCCAGTGCAGTCGCGCCATCGTAGTGCGAGGCGTTGGCAATCTCCATACCGGTGAGTGCACAGATCAGGCTCTGATATTCAAAAATTGCCTGAAGTGTTCCCTGACTAATCTCCGGCTGGTATGGCGTGTACGCTGTATAATATTCACCACGGCGCAGAATCTGATCGACTGCCGCCGGGACGAAGTGATTGTAGGCTCCTGCACCGAGAAACACACAGTACCGACGGGTATGGGCATTCAGCTCGCTCATCCGATGCAATTCGGCCATGATCTCCGGTTCAGAGAGCGGCGGCGGCAATCTGAGCGGTGGGAAACGATACGCTGCCGGTACATCGGTAAACAGATCGGTGATGTCGCTCACGCCAATCGCCTGCAACATCTCCTGTCGATCGGCATCGGTGATCGGAATATAATGGGTCATAGCACATTCCGTCTAGACTATACAATTAATCAGTGATCGATTTCAGCCACATACGCCGCATAGGCTGCGGCATCGAGTAATTCCTCGCTCATTGCACTCGGACGTACCCGTAGCATCCAGCCCGTACCATACGGATCGTTGTTGATCGGTGATTGATCGCTCTCTAAAGCAGTATTAACCGCTACCACTTCGCCGCTCACCGGCGCATAGAGGTCCGAACTCGCTTTGACCGACTCAACTACGCCAAAACTTTCGCCGGCGGTAATGGTTGCACCGACTGCCGGCAGTTCTACATACACCACATCACCAAGAGCATGCTGCGCATAGTCGGTAATCCCGATCACCACTTCATCACCCTCTTGGCGCACCCACTCGTGAGTTTTGCTATACCGCAGATCGGATGGAGTATTGTAAACCATGTCGCACTCCTCTAGCGCTTATAGCGCGGCTTATAGAATGGCATCTTTACCACACGCGCCCGAACGGGACGTTCGCGGATTACAACATCGAATTCACTCCCCTCGCTACTCAGGTCGGTCGGCACATATGCCATCCCGAGCGGTCGGCCAAGGGTGGGGGAGGGCATGCCACTGGTCACAAATCCCACCGTTTCCCCACAAACCCGCTGCACCGGATAGCCACTGCGGGCAATCCCCTTTCCAACCATCTCGAACCCAACCAGGCGGCGACTAATACCGGCCGCTTTTATCGCCTGCAACGCCTCACGCCCGATAAAATCACCTTTATTCAATTTCACAACCCAACCCAAACGCGCCTCGTAGGGGTTAATCGTCTCGTCAATTTCATGACCGTACAGGGCAAGGCAAGCTTCAAAGCGCAAACTATCGCGAGCACCGAGGCCACAGGCTTGCACGGCGTTGCCACCGAGTGCCAACAGACCATACCAGAAACGTTCGGCGGATTGGGCCTCGAAAAAAATCTCAAAACCATCTTCGCCGGTGTAGCCGGTGCGAGCGATTAACGCATTTTGCCCGAAGATCGTCGTCATGGCAACACCGTGGAATGGCAACGAACCGATGTCTGCCGTCGTTGAATCTTCAGCACCGGCCAACAGATGCTCTGCCTGCGGTCCTTGGAGCGCTAGCATCGCCCACCGCTCAGAGCGATCTTCGATCTCTACTTCAAACCTGGTGGTATGCTGCTGCAACCAATCCCAATCTTTCGCACGATTGGCAGCATTGACCACCATCATAAACTCATCGGGCAAATGGTAGAGAAAGACATCATCAACAATTCCACCATCAGGCCGGCACAAAAGACCATAACTGGCATGACCGAGCGGAATTGTGCTCACATCGCACGTGACCATCCGTTGCAGGAACGCTTCAGCCTGCGGGCCGCGGATCATAAACCGCCCCATGTGACTAATATCGAACAACCCGGCTCGATTCCGCACCGCATGGTGTTCGTCGATGATACCGCGGTACTGCACCGGCATCTCCCAACCGCCGAATTCGACCATGCGCGCGCCCATTGCGAGGTGCGCGTTGTAGAGAGGAGTTCGTTTCAGCATACCCATTTCCGTCAACTATGAACGGTCTTCTTCCAACCCGGCGCGCACACGGCGCAACATTTCCCGACATGCTATCGCATGACGCGCTAACTCTTGGTCACCGCCGACACGAGCCTCGGCAGCAAATTCCCAGAGTGCTTGTTCGGCAGGCTCACTCAGCAAGAGTGGGTACTGCTCAAGGACGTGAACCATCGTCGCTTCATCCTCGGCGAGTAACAGCGCTTCAATCGCCGTCTCCAGATCGGCAGGCGATACAGTCGAAGCTCGCACTGTAGCCAGCGCCATCCGCCGAACTTCAAGGAGGTGCGCCATCTGCTCTGCTTCAGCGGCGAGGGCCAGCTCGATTTCGGCAGCAAGTAGCTCATCAACTTCAGGCTGTAACAAGAAAGGATAGCGAGCAATCACCTGTTTGAGTTCGGTATCACTCTGTGCACCGAGGAGCGCTTGCAATGCCTCCGGTGGGATCGTAGTGAGAGGGGCCGGCTCGCGCGGACGCTGCATATCGGTCAGCAACGCACGCGCGTTACGGAGTGCTTGGGCAATCTCCCGTTCGCCCTGCGTGTCGGCAACCTCGGCCAATTGATCCAATGTTGTGCGTGTTGCCGGTTCGAGCAATTCGGGATGGTCAACCAGTACCCGTTCAAGTTCGGCCGTTGTATCGGCTGCCAACAACGCCTCGACGGCGGCCAACAAGGGTGGTGGTTCGGTGACAGGTGGCGGTGGTGGTGGTGCAACAAGACGACGGCGTGCATCGAGTCGACGCAACAGATGGGCAAGCCCACTCATGTCCTGCGCAATATCGACATCGGCAAGATAGGGACGGCGCTGTTCGGGATCAATCGAACCGACTAAGAGGGCATGGAGATTGCGCGCTTGGTCGCGGATCTCATGATCGGCGGCACCGGGAGTAGGTGCAAACAACACACGACGAGCACGGGCATCGTGGTACATCAACGGTGCACCTGCCGGCCCACTCGCCTGACAGTGTGGGCACACCACAATATTGATCTCTTCGCGGCGGAGGGCAGCCGCCGCCTCCGGCTCCTCGTCGGCATCAACAATCAACCAGATGTCGGCGTGAAACTCACCGCCACAATGGGGACACGTCAATTGGGCCTGCTCGCGGTACGAGATGGGCATACGTTCTTGCACCCTTGCCAATCGGCAATACTTGCTCTCCGCTGTATTGTACCATCAGTCGCCACTCAGCATGATGTTACCGATTGGCATTGGCCGCCGCAACAGTGAGACGATAGCGATTGACGAACTCCGGTCCGGCTCCGACGAGACGTAGTTCGACGGTATAGCGACCGACTCGGATCGGAGTGAGTCGTAATCGGTCGATCTCGGTCGCAAGTGAGTCGGCGGGGAGATCAAGATAGCGCACCACCGTAGCCAGCTCATGATCGTCAGGATCGCGCAGGGTGATCGTTACTTGGGCACCGACGAGCGGTTGACGAGCATCGTTCACGGCGTAAATCGGTAGATCGACCGCTTCACCGATGGTAAATGAGCGCGGTTCGATTAACGTAAACACGTACTGTGGGCGGAAACTGTCGCGCAGCGCATAGTACGAACGTTTGGGAACCCGCCAATAATCGACGACACTCCACAGCACTGCCGGGTAGGGATCGACAAACAGAAAGGCAATAATTCCACCGGTCGGACGGTACTTGTGGTATCGTAGCCGGTCGATGTAAAAGCGGTTGAGTTCGGCCTGATAGTTCTGTGACATCTCAACGACTTCGGCCAGCGACGCAGCCTGACGCCACGGATACCACGCCGACATGATCTCAGCTTGTAAGCCATGACGCTCCACGAGACGAGCAATGGCCTGATCGTCGAGGGGATCGGGCATAAAGCGCAGACAACTCTCCAGATTTGGAAAACTTTGTGCCCCGAATTCGGTAACGAAGCGTAAATTACTCGGAAACCGCGCCCGCACCGCTTCCCCGTCGGCCAAGGTGCCGTAGGTGCGGTACCAGCCGAAGTAGGCATGCGCATCGGTTCCACTGCGCAGGTACGGCACGTCTGGCTCCCCCGATGAGCGCACGACCGGCCGTGTGGGGTCTTCTTCTTCAGCAATCTGCTTCAATTGCACATCCATCACATCGCGGTTCCAGCTAAACGTGAAGGCCGACTGATACGTGCGTAGCCGGGCAGCGAGCGATTCATCGGCGGTATCTTCAAGATGGATGGCCTCGTTGTGCATACACCAGATCGCGATGCTGGGATGATTACCAAGCAGCCGTACCATGGCGCGCACCTGATGGCGAGCAGCCGGGAGAACTTCTGGACGGTAGAGCCATTGCAGGGGAAAGTCTTGCCAGAGCAATATCCCCGCGGCATCAGCAGCATCGTAGAAAGCCGGGTGATCGATGTGAGCGTGAACGCGCAACATATTCATGTGGCAATCGCGGGCCAATGCGAGATCATAATCGGCGCGTTCACGGTTCATCGTCGCAATCCGCATATCGCCAGGTGGGTAGTTATTGCCTTTGACGAGAAACCGCTCACCGTTCAAATACGGGATCCAATCGCGCAGTTCAAAGGTGCGGATACCGTAGGCAAACGATTGCTCATCACTGAACAGGCTATCGAGCCAGATCCGCACCGTCACCTGATACAGATCGGGACGGCCAAGATCGTGTGTCCACCATCGGCGCGGTTCGCGGAGCTTGAGCAAACCCTGCACGGTTTGAACGCCACTGCGCAGTCGGCGTTGGATCACGGTCGTTTGCGTCTCACCATGGAAGGTCAGTGGCGTAAAGCTGATTTCACAACGGATCGTTGTCGCTTGGGCTGCGTCGAGATCGAGCGCAAAGCGCAATTGCGCAAGGCGGGCATCGCACTGCTCGGTACGCAAACGCGCTTGCCGCAATCGTACCGGCCCGCTCCGATGAAGTTCGACCGGCAACCAGATACCACCCGGGTTCGTCTGGGGATCGAAGCAATCCCAATGGGAAAAGACACCGGTGATCATCCGCTTGCCAACCTTATCGTGCTCGTCGGGGCAATCCAGCTCGATGAGTAGCGTATTGTGCGTTTGCAGGAACGTCGTTATCTCATGCTCAGTTGGTTCGAAGTAGCCTTCATGCGCACCAAAGTCGATCCCGTTGAAATAGGTACGACGATAGTAAAACGCACCGTTGATCCGCAACCAACGGCGCTCGCCTTCGATCCGGTCGTGAGGAGTGGGGTTGATGAAGCGGCAACGATAGACTACCTTGCCGCTATGGCTCTCGAGGCCGGGTAACTGCTGCCAGTGTGCCGGGACGATAGCCGGCAACCAACCCTGATCGTCCCGCGGATAGATACCTTGACTGAATTCGGTAAGTGGGCGAATCTGCCAACCGTCCTTCAGCGTCGAAAGGTACATAGGCGAATGCTTTGGTGAACGCAATGCGTCGTGATTTCCTCGGATTAATACGTATCAGTCTGGGTCAGCGCAAGCAACACCTGCCGATAGGTTTCGATCCGTTGGCGGCGCAATTCAGGGCGATGACCAAGGGTCAATTTAAGCGTCTCAACAATTAACTCGTATTGGTAGCCGGCGCAAATCAAGCGGTGGAGCAACGTTGCTATGGACCACCCGTACCACATACGGGCCAACTGTAAGCGGCTCTGTTGAAAGTGCCGATGGCGCCCAACCAACACCTGCTCGCTACTTTTGCCTTCGTGATGGATAATCACAGCGTCGGGCAAATACCAAATCTGACTACTGACTTCGACATGCTCAAGCTGTGAACGGTTTGGTGGGGGTGCGATGGCCGAGCCCTGTTGTAAACGCCATTGCCACTCTACCTCTTCACTATACATAAAAAATCGCTCGTCGAGCAGACCAGCCTTACGGATAGCCGCGGTCCGCACCAGCAACGCTGCGCCAACCAACCAACCCACGCGCTGGACACGATCGTCGGGTCGGTCGGCGCAATGGTAGAACCGCACCCACGGATTCGACGGCCATAGGCGTTCCCATGGGGTACTCTCCCAGATCATCGTCAGCGGAGTAGGAAACCGGCGTCGTGAGGATTGTACATGATGGTCGCTATAGCGGAGCTGTGGGCCAACCGCAATTGCTGCCGGGTACGTTTGCAGAAAGGCGACTAAGCGTGGAATGGCATCGGCTACCGGTTCGGTATCAGGATTGAGCAAGAGGACAAACTCCGGGCCACCATCTGGTCGGGATAGAAGCATACGGAGTGCCAGATTATTACCGGCAGCGAAACCAAGGTTAGCACCCGCCTCGATCAGATGAACATCTGGAAACTCACGGCGCACCATTGTCGGTGTATTGTCATCGCTCTTGTTGTCAACGACAATAATCTCGGCGCCTAGATGGGTAGTTGCCAATGATGCATAAACGGCCTGCAAGCATCTGCGCAGCAACTCTTTGACATTCCACGAAACGATAATGATAGCCAACATAGCAGGCTTGCTTAGTGAAGAAAAGCCCCGGCGGGGCTTGATTGTTGATTCTCGAATAACCTACCGAGCGGTGGTATCTATCGATAGATCAGATCACGAGAAACCTCGCTCCGCACTTGAATGACCGGAGTACAGTGTACCACAACTTACCCTGCGCTTTGACATCGCCCGTTCGACTCTTTATCATACGAATTACATCTCTTTGCACAACCTATGTCTTCCATTCACCCAGAGCGTGTATATAGCTTTGTTCACCGGAGTTTATGATGCATGTTGAAAACATCTCATTGTTGGCAAATTTGACCATAGCCCTCGTGACGGCCTTTGCCGGCGGCATTATTGCACGTCGGATCGGCTTACCGACCATTGTCGGCTACCTATTAGCCGGTATGGCGATTGGTCCATTCACACCGGGATTCGTTGGCGACGTGGCCGATCTCAGCCAACTCGCCGAAATCGGTGTGATCTTTTTGATGTTCGGTGTCGGGCTTCACTTTTCGTTGCACGATCTATGGGCCGTGCGGCACGTGGCCTTACCGGGAGCGATCTTGCAAATGGTGCTCGCCACCGGTCTAGGGTTTATCCTCAGTCGTTCTTGGGGCTGGGAACCGTTATCAGGGCTGCTCCTGGGTCTGTCAATCTCGATTGCCAGTACCGTTGTCTTGATGCGCGGGTTAATGGATAACGGTCTCTTAAGTACCAATGCCGGGCGGATCGCGGTCGGTTGGCTGGTGATGGAAGACATCGCTACTGTGTTTATTCTCGTGTTGCTGCCGATCATTTTTGGCGGGCGAAGCGAGCAATCACTGTGGTTGGCTCTTGCTTCGCTGCTCAAGGTGGCGGTGTTCGTAGCCGTGATGTTATTTGCCGGGCGTAAATTGTTACCAAAATTACTCGACGCGATCGCCAGTACTCGTTCACGCGAACTGTTTATTCTCGCTGCGGTAGCAATAGCGCTCGGTACCGCTTTCGGCGCGTCTACATTTTTCGATGTTTCTTTAGCGTTAGGCGCGTTTCTTGCCGGGGTAGTGTTGAGTGAATCACAATTTAGTCACCAGATCGGTGACGATGTGCTGCCTTTTCGGGAAACGTTTGCCGTGATCTTTTTTGTTTCAGTGGGGATGATTGTTAATCCGCTCTACCTCTGGGCAAATGCCGGGCAGGTAATAATACTTACAACCCTAATTGTAGTTGGTAAAGCCCTCATTACCCAACTGCTTGGCTTTTTCTTACCGGCCAGCGGGCGAACGATGCTCATAGTTGCAGCCGGTCTTAGCCAGATCGGCGAATTTTCGTTTATTCTGGGACAGGCGGGAATGCGGCTCGGCATCATCAATCAAGAACAGTACTCGCTGATTTTAGCCGGGTCACTGCTGTCAATTATGCTGAACCCATTGATGTTCCGCGCCATCAAACCGATCGAGCACATGATGCAACGTCTCTCACCACGCTTGTGGGAGTGGTTTGATCGTCACCCGTTGCAGCCTACCGATATTGCCTTACCACGCGAGGGACACGTGGTTGTGGTTGGGTATGGCCGGGTCGGCCAGCATATCGTGAATGTGCTCGAACGGTTAGGGGTACCGCGGTTGGTAATCGAAATCGATTCGGGACGAGCCGCCGAGTTTAATGCCCGGGGGGTACCTACCCTCTTCGGTGACGCGGCTAACTCTGATGTCCTGATTCATGCAGGTCTCGAGCGGGCTCGTGCGCTTGTCGTTACCTTGCCCGATGAGACGGCGACCGAAATGGTAGTGGCCGCGGCGCGCAAGATTGCCCCAAACCTCCCGATCATCGCGCGCGCGGCAACCACCAAAGGGGTCGGTCGGCTACTGAAGCTCGGTGCGCACGATGTGATCCACCCCGAACTCGAAGGGGGATTAGAGGTGATGCGTCATACTCTGCTCTCCCTGGGCTATCCGGCGACACAGGTGCAAGGCTATACCGATGCAGTGCGTCGTGATGAATATGATACTACCGTTTCGTCACCGGCAGAGCATCAAGCCCTTGATCAGATGGTGCGGGCTGCCCGCGGCATTGAGATTGTGTGGCGGCTGGTGAGCGAGCATAGTCCGATCATCGGGCAAACATTGGCCGAAGCCAACATTCGTGCTCGTACCGGCGCCTCGGTGATTGCGCTGATCCGTAACCAACAGTTGATCGCCAACCCAAAGTCGAGCACCGTCTTCCAAGCTGGCGATCTCCTCGGTCTGATCGGTGAGAGTGAGCAGATCGCCGCCGCCGAACAACTCATTTGTGGTACACCGGAACTGGCCGGTGTACCAGAGTAGATGACCGTCTGACCTACATCTCTGACCAAACCAATTCGATGGCGCCACTTCGACTCTGCTCGACAAAGAGGAGGACCTCGTTGTGGGTTGTTAACCACGAGACCGGCAGCTTGTAATCTTCTTGTGGCCCGATCTGCCAGAATCGACCGCAGTTTTGGCCGTTCAGCCAGATCTGGCCTTTGTCAAGGATACCGGGGCGTAACGCCAGCCGTTGTAACCGCGCCGGCAATTCGTCCCGGGC
This sequence comes from Chloroflexus sp., assembly GCF_056331925.1. NCBI lineage: Bacteria > Bacillati > Chloroflexota > Chloroflexia > Chloroflexales > Chloroflexaceae > Chloroflexus > Chloroflexus sp. The sequence goes on along the minus strand of NZ_JBWGQH010000023.1, from coordinate 55,416 downwards.
GAATGTCGCTTGGACGAAAGCCGGACCGGTGGGCGGGGCCGGTTGATCGTTCACCGTCACCCCGGCGCGAAAGCTCCAGCGTGCCGGAAGCGGCTGGGCGGCGTCGTAGCTTATCAACGTCGCCCGCCATGGCGCGCCGGCATAGTTGAGGATTTGCAATGCGAGCGTGTTCACCCCCGGCTGCAACAGGTCGGTAATGTCGGCAGCGATGAATCCGCCACTGCGATGACGGCTAAACCGTTCGACGGCAATACCGTTGACGAAGAACGCGCCAGAATTACGGTCACCGGTGATATGAACGCGGTATCGTCGTCCGGCTTGCACCTCGATGGGCCGGATAAGCCAAACCATCGGCCCGGCCCACACGAATCGTCCGAGATGCACGTTGTCAGCGTCGGGCCGCGCCGCCCACGGTTTGATGTTTGCCACCGCTTCACCGGCAAATTGCACCTCTTGCCAATAGGCTGCCCAACCTGCCGAAATGTCCTCTTGGCTGCCGGCGAGATAGAGCGGCGCAAGCAACCCTTTCCGCTCCCCCAAATGTAATCCGTAGTTGAACCGACCGAGATTATCGACGAGGAAGCGGAGATCGTGACGACCGGCGGGTAGGCTGATCGGTAAGGTATAGCGCGGTCCGCTCGGACTTACTCCCAATACACCGACGAAATCACCGTTTACCAGCACCAGTGCCCGATCGTTGAGAAGTGGCGCAGCGAGGGTAGTTGTTAGGGGCGTCGTTAGCTCAAGTTCGGCCCGATACCAGCCGTAACCGTAGAAACAACCGAGCTGCTCGAGTGCTACCGGCTCGGATATCGGTTGCCAACCGGTTTCGTCGGTGGCCTCGACAACGGCAAAGGCGCGAGTCGTGAGCGTGGTGCGGTGCAATTGAGTTGGTGACGGTAGCAGTTGACTTCCATAGCGTTCGGCAAGCGCTTGCGGTAATAACTCGATGAGGAGCGCATGATCCCCCCACGCGACCTCGATCCGGCGACCCTCTGCCGTGATCCAGTAATCGACCCGCAGCAGATGGTCATCTAAACCGACCCGAACGGTTACGCCGGCGTCGTGGGCATGGATGCCGTCAGGTTCCGTAGGCAGGCTTAAGAGGAGGGTCCCCTGTTCACCTTCGCGGCCATAGATGACAAGTGTGCCTTGATCAGGCCAATAGCCGAGAATCCGCCCGGTATGGCCGAGAATGACGATCCCGCTCTCACCGAGGGGGAGATTGGCGAATATCGGGCGGATACTGGTCGGCTCGACTTCAACACTGAGATGATCGCCACCGGGTACAAAGACCTCGTAGGTCACCGCTTCAAGGCCGGGATTGGCGAGAAACGTTGCGCAAAAATCGCGCCACGCCGGTGGCGCCGTCGGCCCGGCCCGCACCGTGCGATATGGCTGCACCCCGCCTTCACTCCGTCCGGCAATCGCTGCCGGCGGGATGACGGTTATTCCGCCAGGTACAGCCTCGGCTAGAACCCCTGACAATTCGGCGCCAAAGCAGCTCAAGAAGAGATGATGACGCCGCGCTACCAGTGCTTTTTCGGTTAGCCGACCGTATTCATCGATCGGTGCATCGTAGTCGTAGCTGGTTGTCATGTGGATCAGATCGCCACCGACAGTACGGCCACCCCAATAGCCGAAATTGGTACCACCGGCCCACATCCAATGGCTGAACCCCGCGCAACCGACCGCCGTCAATTGGTGCAGGAGCATATCCAGTTTGGCCGCCGACTTTCGGGTCTGGCGGTGTCCACCCCAGGTATCAAACCAGCCACTCCACAGCTCAGAGACGATCAACGGGTTATCGGGCCAAAGCTGTCGGGTCTGAACCAGCTTCTCGGCGATTCCGCTCCAGCCGTTGCGAAACTCAGGGTAGCCTGGTGTCGCCCCCATACAGGTGTATTGCGGCACTTCAATCCCGCGTTCCAATGCAGCACGCGCCAGCGTCTGCTGATGTTCGTCGGCGCCGTAGACCCCGGAAGCCCAATGCTCATTCTCGATTTGGCACAGAATAATCGGCCCACCACGGGTATGCTGGCGCGGCACGAGTATCGGCATGAGGGTATCAAACCAACGCAATACTGCACTCAGAAACGCCGGATCATTAGTGCGCAGACGAAGATCACCGTTGGCCGTCAACCACGCCGGCAACCCACCGTTCTCCCATTCGGCGCAGATATAGGGGCCTGGACGGACAATCACCTTTAGCCCTAAATCGTGACACAGATCGAGAAAGGCCGCGAGATCAGCTTCATCGGCAAAATCAAACACGCCGGGTTGCGGCTCGTGACGATTCCACGGGATAACCGTATCAATCGTGTTGAGACCGGCCCAGCGTGCTTGCTCGAGAAGGGCACGCCATTCGGCGCGTGGCCAGCGAAAGTAGTGAATACATCCCGATAAGAGATAAAAGGGGCGGCCATCGAGTTCAATACCCTGACCAACCCGAACGGTGGCATTCATAGCTCGCACCTCATACAACACATCGGCGCTTTCCGGTAACGCACAACACGGTAATCATGACACAGACGCGGGCAACTGTCGAGGTATTGCCCGCGTGGTTTCTCTGTACTCACTATATCGGTCGCTACTCGGCACATCCGTGGTAGCAACGTATCACGCTTGTCGCTCAAACAACGGCATCTGTTCAAGTGGAGCCGGTACATCGGTCAGCATTGCCGGCCCATGATGGATCGTATCATGCCAGTAGTCGCGCCACACACCGGATGGCAAATAGACATCACGGCGGCGCTGACCGGCCTGTACGACAGGTCCTACCAGATACCGTTCACCAAGGAGGAATTGATCGTTACAGCGTAGTGCATGTTCGTCGTGCGGTGTATGCCAGAAGAGCGGACGCACGAGCGGTGTACCGTCACGTAGCGTTTCATCGATCAGCGACGTGAGGTAAGGTGCTAGTTCGGTGTGGAGATGCGCATAGCGCCGGCAAATCGCGTCGACTTCCGCCCCGTACTGCCACGGATGCACACTAAACTGCATCGTCGGCAAGAGCGCACAGAGCTGCGTCCACCGCACCATCAGTTCACCGTCGGGAACTTCGTCTTGGTACGCATTGCCACCGATCATGTCGGGTAACACGAACGGATAACCGCACACACTTAACGTCAACGCCTGTGTTAAGACACTGTGGAGTCCATTGTCGATACCCCAGCGGCTCCACTTATCCCACTCGCGGAAGAGAATACCCCTTCGCTGACTGCGCCAGCCGGTGCGTACTTCAGTATACGCAAAGTGATCGGCAACAAATTCCGTGTAGCGGTCGGCGTAGCGACGACGTGGCTCGCGCGCATAACAGATGGCATCGGGCGGAATGAAGTTAGCTTCACCGGCATCGAACTTGAATCCGTCCACGCCGGTCTCGGCCTGCAACGCCTGCAACTCGCTCAGCCACCATGCCACTGCCTCAGGATTGGTCAGATCGAGCACACCACCATACCCTTGCCACCAGCGCACCAGGTACGGCGCACCGTTTGCCGGATGGCGGATCAAGTAGCCACGCCGTGCCGCTACCGTGAACGCCGGATCAGAGGGATCAAAGAAAATGGGTGTCCACAACGTTACTTTGAACCCAGCAGCATGCAGCTCATCAACCATCGCCCGTGGATTAGGAAACTTGTGCGGATCGAACACATACGCGCCGTACCCACGTTGCCAGCGGTCATCGATTTCGAGAACCGAGTACGGATAGCCACGGGTCACAATCTGAGTTGCAAAATCGATCACATCGTGCTGCGTCACCGCCATCTTATAATGGGCCCACGTCGTCCAGATCGGACGCGCAAAGAGTTCATACGGTGGTGCAGCACTGGGGCGTCCAAGCAGTGGAAGTGCGGCGGAGAAGGCTGCCGGTGCGTTGTCGGCTAAGACGACATGGACGGCAAGCTGTGGACCGGGAGCGGCGTAGCGTTCATCAAAACCGAGCGTCGGTGGCGGTGGTGCTTCGCGTGCTGTGATCCGCAACAGACCATCGCCGGCCCGATCCATCGTCACCGCCAACTCACCATCGTTCTCCTCGAGCAACAATGCCGCACCGGCAGCATTCAGCCAGAACGGAGTGGCAATGTTGAGCGTTCCATCATGCCCGTGATCAACCGGCTCAAACGGATCGGAGATAACCGGCGCCGCGTCGAGCGGCCAGTGCTGGAAGACACGTTCGCCCATGCCGTACCACGGCCGACCGGGATCGAGCTGCCATTCAATCCGTACTGCGTGGAGACGCGGTGGACCGGACCAGGTAAGCCGAAATCCGGTCGGCGTGACTTCCAGAGTAAGCCGAAGCGTTATTTCGGGTCGCGTTGTCGTATAGTGAATGCGGACGTGACGCTCGGTGCTATCGGCACTCGCCACACCCGTGATCGGGAAGTCGGTACCGTAGGCATGTGCCACTGCACCCAGACCACACAAGACCTTGCGCCCTTCCCGCCAAAAGGTCATAGACCCGCTACTATCGATCTGAACCCTTCCTCCTGAGCTATGGATCTCATACCGCATATCTATTCTCCATTGCAAAGTACCGGCGGGCATCGTTTGCGGCATTGTAGCATGAGCACTTCATTCGATCACGCCGTCTGCACGCCACGCCGCAAGCTGATCAGGTGCATAGCCCAGCTCGCGCAGAACTGCGTCAGTATCGGCGCCAAGCGCCGGCGGTGCGGTCCGAATGGTGGCCGGTGTCGCACTCAGCTTTGCCGCAGGACCGACCATCGGTACACCGGCTACCTGTTGAACCATCGCGCGTGCTTGAGCCTGTCGACTGTGTAGCGCCGTTGGAATATCGTTAACCGGACCACACGGCACATCGACGGCCCGCAGTCGCTCGATCCAAATCGCAACCGGTTCGCGCACGATCACCGCTGCAATCAGCGGCACCAGGACGTCGCGATGCGCCACCCGTGCCGGGTTGGTCGCGAATCGTTCATCACCAGCCCATTCAGGATGGTTTAGCACGGTGCAGAAGCGCTCAAACTGTCGATCATTGCCAACAGCGATCATGATGTATCCATCGGCCGCAGCAAATGGTTGATACGGAACGATGGTCGCGTGACCGTTACCGTACCGCTGAGGTGGCTTGCCTGATACAAGATACGCCGACGCGACATTAGCAAGCCAACTGAGCTGTACATCAAAGAGTGCGAGATCGATGTACTGCCCTTCGCCGGTCAACGTGCGATAGTGGAGTGCGGCGAGAATGCTGGTCGCCGCATACAAACCGGTGGTGATGTCAGCAACCGCAACGCCGGTCTTGAGTGGTGGGCCATTGGGTTCGCCGGTAATGCTCATCAAGCCGCCTTCGGCCTGGATAACCGTATCGTAGCCAGGACGATCTGCATCGGGGCCGTACTGACCATAACCGGTAATACTACAGTAGATCAACCCCGGATTCAACACCCGAAGATCGTCATACCCAAGACCCATCCGCGCCATTGTCCCGGGCAGAAAATTCTCGATCAGCACATCAGCTCGTTGCCCCAACGCACGCACAATCGCTTGACCGGTGGGATGTTTGAGATTAATCGCCACACTCTGCTTGTTCCGGTTGACGGCAATAAAATAGGCGCTTAGCCCGTTGGCAGCAAAGGGTGGTCCCCATTGGCGAGTCTCGTCACCGATGCCGGGTTGCTCAATTTTGATGACTCGTGCGCCAAGATCGGCGAGAACCATCGTTGCATATGGCCCGGCCAAAACCCGGCTGAGGTCGAGAACGAGCAGATCGGAAAGAGCAGCAGGCATACAGATCACCGTGATGTGTGTACAACGTAGCCGGCAGGTATGATACCATCTTCTGCAAACCGTGAACATGACCGTGAGGAGTCTACTATGACAGAGCGAATCGGCTTTATCGGACTCGGGATTATGGGTCGGGGTATGGCGGCCAACATCCTCCGGGCCGGGTTTCCGCTAACGGTATGGAATCGCACCCCAGAACGGGCCGATGAGTTTGTTGCCGCCGGAGCACAACTTGCCACGTCACCGGCCGATCTGGCGGCACGCAGTGATATTGTGATCAGTTGTGTCAGTGATACCCCCGATGTCGAGGCAGTCTTGTTTGGGCCACAAGGAGCCGTCGAGGGAGCACGTGCCGGGATGTTGATGATCGACATGAGTACGATCAGCCCCCAAGGCGCTCAGCAATTTGCTGCTCGGTTAGCCGAGCGCGGGATCGGTTTTCTCGATGCACCGGTCAGTGGCGGCAGTGAAGGGGCAGCTCGTGGTACCCTCAGCATCATGGTTGGCGGTCCTGCCGATTTAGTTGAACGAGCGATGCCCGTCTTTCAGGCCATGGGTAAGACCATTACCCACGTTGGTGGTCACGGGGCCGGTCAGACGGTAAAGCTGGTTAATCAGATACTGGTTGTCGGAACGATGCTGGCCATCAGTGAGGCGTTTGTTTTTGCACAAGCCAGTGGCGTCGATCTCGAAAAAGCCCTGACGGCTGTGAGCGGTGGCGCAGCGGGCAGTTGGATGCTCTCCAATCGGGGACCGCAAGTCATTCGGCGCGACTGGCGACCCGGTTTTACCATCGATCTTCAGCAAAAGGATTTACGGCTCGTGCTGGCTGCTGCCGATGCGGTCGGTGCTCCGATGCTGGTGACCTCCACGGTCTTCCACCTCTACCGTACCCTGCAAGCGGCTGGATTGGGGCACGAGGGTAATCATGCCTTGATCAAGGCGCTTGAACGCTTGACCGGGATTGAAGTCGGTCACCCACCGCATAGTGGACCAGATCAGGGCTAGCGGTACGCTTACTTTATCCGTAGTCGGGTACCGGTGCGCTGTTCCCACCCCCATACCAGGAGGTACAGCACGCAAGTCCCTGCCATCACCACATTAGCAAAAACGGCAGCATTGATGTACAAACCGGTTTGACCGATAATCCGTACAAGGTTGGCGGCGGGGGCCAGAATACCAAGGAGACCGACGAACGCCGCCAGCCATTCAAACCGACGAGGGTTCGCCGTGCGCTCAATCGCTACACCTAACCCCATCAACACCATCCCCAACAGTGCCGGAATTGCCGAGGTAGCAGCACCGGTGGCAATTACCCCACCGGCGCCAATGGTGAATAAAAGGATACCTGCTCCGATCGTGCTATTCATCGGCATACCATCACCTCTCAAGTGTCGTCATGCATCACGAATATACTACGGAGCAATTGTCGCTTTGGATGTCGGTTAACGGTTCAGACGTTGATGCCACTGATACCCAGCGAAGAGACCATGATCGCTCACGGCACGTACCGAATCATCGCAATTTCGTCGCACCGATCTTGTTTAAAGCAGGTCGAACAATCTTGCCAAATCTTATGGGGAAGCCGCAGCTTCTGATACCCAGCGAAGAGACCATGATCGCTTCCCTGGGCAATATCCCTCACGGCACGTACCGAATCATCGCAATTTCGTCGCACCGATCTTGTTTAAAGCAGGTCGAACAATCTTGCCAAATCTTATGGGGAAGCCGCAGCTTCGGTATCTCGCGAAAGCCAAGCGAGCTGAAAAAGCCGGCTTGCAAGGTAAGGGTAAAGAGAGTGGGAATCCCTAACTCAACCGCCTCGGTGAAGAGCGGCTCAACCAGGCGTCGGCCAATCCCGCGCCCCTGAAACGACGGATGGACGGCGACACTCACTACCTCGGCCAGATCGGCCCACGTAATATGCAACGCAGCGCAACCGATCACTTCTCCATCGATCTCGGCCACGTTAAAGGTACGGACGCGGTTATAAAGCTGGTCGAGCGTCTTTGGCAGCATATCACCACGTGCAGCATAATAATTAATGATTTCGTAGAGCCGTGGCACATCACCTACCCGGGCGCGGCGAATGGTCACGGCAGCGTCAGGCCGGCAGTGGATAACCGGCAAACTGACCGGCGGTGTATAAAGTGGGCTTGTCATACGTTTCCTACTACCATTTGTCTCCAAACGCGAACAATCTTACCCTTCAGACTCCAACATGGTGCGCCAGCGCCGGCACTGCTCACGCACCCGTTGCGGTGCCGTCCCACCGTAGCTTGCCTTTCGGGCTACACTACGCGCCATATCGAAGATGGCATACACACCGGCATCGAGGCTCGGTTCAACTGCCTGATACTCGGTAAGTGGAAGATGACGAAGGCTAACACCGAGTGTTTGCGCGCGCCGTACCAGTTGCCCCACCTTCCCGTGGGCAACCCGAAATGGTATGCCACGTCGCACCAACTCATCGGCCAGGTCGGTTGCGAGCATTGCATCATCAAGCGCCGCCGCCATTCGCTCAGGATGTACGGTCATGGTCGCAAGAGCTGCCGCTGCGACCTGTAAACCAAGGTCGAGCGTGTCAAAACTATCAAACAGCGGCTCTTTATCTTCCTGCATATCCTTGTTATACGTGAGCGGCAACCCCTTCAAGACCGTCAGTAAGGCCACTACATTGCCCAGCAAACGACCGCTCTTGCCGCGTAATAGTTCCATGCTATCAGGATTTTTCTTCTGCGGCATCAGGCTTGAGCCGGTACTGTAGGCATCGGCCAATTCGATGAAACCGAATTCAGCACTCGCGTAAAGGATAATATCTTCGGCTAAGCGGCTGAGATGAATGCCGATCAATGCGCAGATGAAGAGAATTTCGGCCACGAAGTCACGATCACTCACCGCATCGAGTGAATTGGCCGCCAATTCATCAAATTCGTCAAGCAGCTCGGTTAGTCGTTCACGCTCGATATCAAGAGCATTACCGGCTAACGCGCCTGCCCCCAACGGTAGTACCCGCATGCGGGTGATTGCATCGCGCAGCCGACTACGATCACGGGCAAACATCTCGATATATGCCAAACACCAATGACCGAACGTGATCGGCTGTGCGCGCTGGAGATGGGTGTACCCCGGCATCAACGTGTCGGTGTGCAGTTCGGCTTGTGCCAGCAATGCGAGCTGGAGATCGTGCAATCGTCGGTCGAGTTGGCGCGCAATACCGATGGTGTAGAGACGCATATCGGTCGCTACCTGATCGTTCCGCGACCGACCGGTATGTAACTTGAGTGCGGCATCACCGATAAGTTCGCGTAATCGTCGCTCCACCGCTGTGTGAATATCTTCATCACCTTCGGCAGGCACAAACGTCCCGTTCGCGAATTCGGCCCGCACCAGTTCCAGGCCCCGCACTAAGGCAGCATGCTCGTCTTCACCGATCAAGCCGGCCTGCGCCAGAGCGCCGGCCCACGCAATGCTACCGGTAATATCGACGTCGGCCAACCGCCGATCAAACCGGAAGGAATCGTTAAACCGGCGCATCTCGGCAGCCGTCGGTTCACTAAATCGTCCTCCCCAGAGCCGGTGTTCCATCTCTGTTACTCCTCGTGCATCACAGCGGTACTGTTGCTGTGGTTTGATGTTGCTCAACAGTTAACTCACAACGCACCAGCAACTGCCAGTAGTTACCCATAATCGTCCCCGCCAACCGCACTATCTCATCGAGATCGCTCGCCGCCAACAGGGCTTCGACCAATGGTGGCCAATCGCGTGGCTGTAACGCAAAGTGATAGCTTTCGACAAGCGCGTCAATATGGTTGTGGCTTGACCAGCGCCGATTGATCAAACACAGCGCGGTGTGCAACTCGGTGAGGAGGATTGGTACGAGCCATCTTACCTCACGTTCTTGCCGACGGGCTGCGGCAGCACGCAACGCACCATAACAGCCGAATGCCAATTGTGGCATGTGTGGCGCAATTCTGCGATAGAAATCACGCTCCGGCAAAGCACGTGCCTGCGCCAACCACGCTTGCACCCGGCTATCGTCACCAACGAGTACTTGGAGCCGCGCTAGCCACCCTAACCACTGCGGCCAACGCACGTCAGGTGTACGAACCACCGCTGTTAGTTCATCCGGCGTGATCGTGGTGACCGTCACGGTGATGCCCTGTACCAAAAAGCTCTGACACAGACGGGGCGGCGTGCTGATGACCAGCAACGCCAGCGGGTCGAATTCGTTTGGCAACGTCGCCGACTCGATCATCCCGGCCACGATCAGCCGCTCACCGTCACGTGTGGCAAGTCGGTGACACAGATCACGCGCGATCTGCTGGCGAACGACACGATCCATAGGCGCCCCTTCATTCACGTTCGATACTCGGCATTGATCCGCACGTAGTCGTAACTAAAATCGCACGTCCATACCGTTGCCTCCCCTTCGCCTAACTTCAGGTCGGCCTCAATCGTCACTTCTGGGACGTCAAGTAACGTATGGGCCGCCTGTTCGTCAAACGGCAGCGGTAAGCCGTTTTCCAGCACCCGCATACCGCCAAAAGACAACACGACCCGGTTGGGATCAACTGTTGCCCCCGAATACCCAATCGCACACAGCACTCGCCCCCAGTTCGGATCGGCCCCGAACAAGGCTGTTTTTACCAGTGGTGAACGCGCAATGGCCATTGCAGCCTGCTTCGCCTCCACATGCGAGCGTGCCCCACGGACGGTAATGGTCACAAAGCGGGTTGCTCCCTCACCGTCACGGACAATCGCGTGCGCAAGATACTGGCATACCGCTGTCAGACCGGCGAGGAAGGCAGTACCGGCCGGCGAAGTCAAATCGGTGATCGGCGGTGCGCCACTCATGCCGTTCGCCATCACCAAGAGCGTGTCATTCGTGCTGGTATCGCCGTCGATAGTAATACTGTTGAAACTCACTTCCAAGACCCGCCGCATCGCGGTATCGAGAACGGCACGTGGTACCGTAGCATCGGTTGTCACGACCGCCAGCATCGTTGCCATATTCGGGTGGATCATACCGGCCCCTTTTGCCATGCCGCCGATCGTTATCGTGTGACCATCGGGTAATGCCACGGTGACGGCACAGTGCTTCGGACGGGTATCGGTGGTCATAATTGCGCGCGCTGCCACCGTTCCGTGATCGGGACTGAGTCGGCGTGCCGCTTCATTGATCCCGCGCACGATCTTCTCCACTGGCATCGGTACGCCAATCGTTCCTGTTGACATAACGAAAGTACTGTTCATTGGCAGACCAAGTGCCGTTTCGACGGCACGAGCCATTGCCACGGCGGCCGCATCGCCATCAGTACCGGTACAGGCATTGGCATTCCCGGCATTAATCACTACTGCGCGTAGTTCGCCCCCTTGCGCCATCAGCGCCATGTCGTACCGTACCGGTGCAGCCTTCACCGCATTGGTAGTAAACACCGCTGCCGCTGTTGCCGGTACATCACTGACTACCAACGCAAGATCGTCGCGATGTGCGTACTTTATCCCACACGCAGCCACTGCTGCTTGCCAACCGCGCGGGCTTGTTACATGACCGTCGGCAAGAAAGGTGATCATGGTGTTACTCCTCGGTCGGCACCGGCGAGGCGGGATGGATGTCTTCCCAACGTACCGACTCGACGGCACCGATCCCTTGCAAATGGGCAATATCGTTGTAGGCGTTGAGTCGCCAGAGTCGCTGATTCCGTCGTTCTACCTGCTCCCACCACGTGATACTCGTATTGCGGGTGTAAAAATCGGTCGGTGGTACGACCAGACTCGGCATGCGGAAGAAGTGAATGAACGAGCAATCGATAACACCTCCGTGACAGACAACCACAATGGTTTTGCCTTCGTACTCGGTCGTTATCCGGGTGAGCGCACGACTCACCCGCAACGTAAAATCTCCCCAGCTCTCACCGCCGGGGGCCAAAGGACGCAGTGGGTAGCGATCAAAGTCGGGAACGCCAAAGCGGTCCCATGCTTCCTGATTAGTCATCCCATCGGCTTCACCGACCCGCAATTCTTGGACTTCGTCGTCGAACATGATCGGTAGGCCGAGCGCCGGTTGGATTATCTCGGCAGTCTGGCGGGCGCGTGGTAGTGTCGACGAGATCAAGACATCCGCCTTAATCTCACCACTGGTTGCCAACCGGTCGCGCAAACGTTCGGCTTGCACGATACCGCGTGGTGTTAGACCGGCATCACCGCGCATCCCGGCAACGATTGGCTTGATGTTCGCAACCGCCTCACCATGACGGATGAGATACAGATGGGTCATACGCCCTCACCTTCGTGATAACATAGAAGAAGCCAGCCTGCGCGCTGGCAGAGCTGGCCGAAAACGTTCCTTGCAGAGCAGAAGCGCAGGCGCGGCTAGCCAGATCGTGTTACTGGCTGACGCCGACGATGGCGCTCATGACGCGGGATCGAAAGGCTACAAGAGATGGGTATCACCGTTATCATTGCATTGTCACCCTCTCGCCTTGCAGTTGAATGCGCGCGCAGTATACCATAGTCAACGCGGGTATGCAATCGCTCATTATATCGGTTGCCCGTCGGTTATTGCTCGTTGGAGCGCATCCTGTAATGTGGCGAAACTCTGTACCCGGTCCAGATCAATCTGCGCTGCGACCAAACTTTCCGCGACTTCCGGCCTGATCCCGGCCAAGACCACCTTTGTTCCCATCAGCCGAATCGCCCGCATAATCCCTACCAGCTCACCGGCAATAGTATGGTCGATCACCGGCACACCGGTAACGTCGATGATAAAAGTGCGTGCTTGCATCGCCTGAATGGCGGTGAGTGCCTGCTGCTTGACCATCGTCATCCGCTGCTCATCGAGCGCGCCTACCAATGGCATAACAAGGGTGGCGTGGCTAACCGGTAACACCGGTACGCTTAAAGAGCGAATTACCTCACGCTGTTGTTCAAGGGCGAGGCGCATTTGCCGCTGTTCGGCCACTTGTGTTTCGAGCTGAGCTAATGCCTGTTGGAGATCGCGAGTACGCTCGGCAACTTCTTCCTCAAGTCGTTCACGAATGGCCTGAAGTTCCCGGTTACTTGCTTCGCGTTGTTGCAATACCGTCATGATTCGTTGATCGTTTTGCCAGATGAGCACCAACAATACGATCGTTGTTAACGTAACAAGGGCAATAAGGATTGGATTACGGATGGTTGGCGGTAGCGGTGTGTAGAGTTGTACATACACGCCGAGCGAAGTGAGAGTGATAGCTAATCCCACCATTGCGGCGCTTATGATCTGCAACGCTTTACGGCTGAGATACGGCTGCACAACGATGAGAATAATGACCGGCCCAAGGAGTAAAACCGGCAAGAAATCGGGCACCGCCAACACGTTGACAATGGCAAAGAGGGCTACTGCCGCGCAAAAGAGGTACACGGCTGCTGTCGTTGCGTGATGGGCATTGAGCCATCTCGCGTAAAGTTCGAGTATCAGCAGCACAATACTGCCAATTGTCAGCAACAAGAGTGATGGTGAAGCCGTTAAGAACCAGCCAACGGTATACACTACAACCGCCCCAACCGCCGTGAGCACAGCCCAGAAGAGGAATTGATGCAATTGACGGTTTTCGTCCGTCTGCTGCGGACGATGCTGCGTTGAGAGCATATCGCTATTCCTGTATCACGATCAGTTCACGTGAAAACGTGGTAAGTGAGCGACTCCCTTCCTCGGTAATGACCACGTCATCCTCGATCCGCACGCCGTACTGTCCTGGAAGATAGATGCCCGGCTCGATGGTAAAGGTTGTTCCCGGCGCCAGCGGTGTATCACTTCCGGCAACGATATTCGGCAATTCGTGGGTTTCCAGACCAAGACCGTGCCCGGTACGATGCACAAAAGCTGCGCCGTAGCCGGCAGCCTCGATCACACTCCGTGCGGCAGCATCGATAGATGCACCGGTCACACCCGGTCGGCAGGCTGCCCGAGCAGCCGTGTTAGCGGCTAACACGACTTCGTACACATGACGTGCGGCAGCCGTTGGTTCTCCGATGGCAATAGTACGGGTAATATCTGACTGGTAACCACGATAGACGGCGCCACAGTCGATAATCACCAGATCACCGGGCTGGAGGATGCGATCACTGTTTTCGTGATGCGGATTAGCAGAGTTAGGACCGCTCGCCACAATGTTGGTGAAGCTCTCACCGTCAGCGCCTGCTGCGATGATCGCATCATGTAACATCCGCGAGAGGACACGTTCGCTAAGACCGGGGCGCACCTGCGCCAAGAAGACGTGGAGGGCCTGTTCGACCATCGCTACAGCCCGTTCCATCAACGCCAACTCCTCCCCGTCTTTCACCATACGCAGTTCACCGATCAGCGGATCGATATTGACGGTTGGCAAGCCAGGCGCAACCGTTTCCAGCATGCGTAATGCCATGACCCGCATTACCGTATGTTCGATGGCAAGCGGCCGGGTAGGCGTTCCCGCTCCGAAAGCCGCTGTCATCCCCTCCGCCAAGGCATTCAGTGGCCCTTCAGCATCGCTCCACGCGAAGTAGCGCATAGCGAACGGCGACGTTGCACGCACACGCTCCAGCTCAAGCTGTGGCACAACCATCACCGGCGTGTCACCGTTGGCCGGGATCAGCAAGAGAGTTAACCGCTTCCCCGCATGAAAGCGCAGACCGGTAAGATAGGCAAGGTTCGTGGACGGCATCAGCGCCGCTCCGATCCATCCGGTTACTGCCAGTCGCTCTGTCAAGCGCTGAAGACGAATTGACATGCCAGACCTTCCTCTCGGTCAAAAAGACAACTGCCCGCGGGCTGCCAACTCTTGCGGTTGCAGAATCGCGTACAGCATCTCATTCACCGGTACCGCTACCCCAACCTCACGAGCCAACCGCACGAGTGCGCCATTTTGACTACCCAGTTCCGACGGTCGTCCGGCCATAATATCGCGTTGCAGCGAAGCAGTGCCTTCGTAGGGCATACTATCGATAAACCGCATCATATCCGATACGATAGAGTCGGGCATGGCAATCCCACGCGCACGGGCTACTGCAACCACCTCGCGCAGGCATCGCTCAACCAAGGGCCGCGTTTCAGGAAGCGAACGCCATACTCCAATCGGAGCGCGTGTTGCTGCCCCAAATCCACTCCACGCGCAGACGAGCATAAATTTCTGCCACATGGCTACATGGATATCAGCAGGCACATTACCCTGAATCCCGGCACTCTCCAGTACCGCCTTGATCCGTTGCAGGCGCGGTGTCTGCCGGTTATCAAGTTCACCAAAATCGATTGACGTCGGATGGACACCGGCATGGACGATCACTCCTGGCGCTTCGCGATAGGCAATAATTCGACAAAGACCACCTAAGACATGCTCACGACCCAGCACTTCAGCCAATTCAAAGGTTGCATCAACCCCATTCAGCAATGGTAACACCGCCGTCTCTACACCGATCAACGGCTTCATCGTCACTGCAACGTCGCGTACCTGCCAGCCCTTCACCGCCACAAGTACCAGGTCGACCGGCCCAACTGCTACCGGATCCGAGGTTGCCTTCACATCAGACACGGTAAAATCGCCGGCAATGCTGCGTATCTGCAAGCCACGCTGCTGCATCGCCGCTAAATGCTCACCGCGGGCAATAAAAAACACATCGTGCCCGGCTTGCGCCAGTTTTCCCCCGAAATACCCACCAACCCCACCCACACCGACAATTGCAATCCGCATACGATCAACTGTTGTCATAGCCTGCTATTGCACCTCAACCACCAATCTAAGCATTCCTAACCGTAATTCATCACCGTGCCGTACCGGCTCCGGCTGGCGCGGTACCAATGCACGTCCGCCAAGAAAACTGCCATTTGTACTGTCGAGATCTTCATAATAGACCTGTCCCTGCTGCACGAAGAATCGACCATGGCGACGACCTACGCCATGTTCAAGACCACCGTGCGCCGTCAGGTCAATATCAGGATAAAAGTTACTCACCGGATCGGCCCGCCCGATGAAAGCCTGTGCGGCTGCCGGTAACGCCAGTATGCTGCCATTTGCCAGACGTAGCCGCACCCCGGCCAACGAGGTTCGCACAACGGGTGCTACCGGTGGCGGTGTAGCTACTGGCGGCGCTGGCGGCGACGAAGACTGGATCGTCACCGGCTGCGGCGGCGGATAAGCGCGCTGTGGCGGCACACCGGGAAACGGTACATCTGGCGCCGGTACGCTTGTAACCGGCGGTGCTTGGAACAACGGTGCTCCACAGTTATCGCAGAATGCCTCGCCCGGAATGACACTCAACCCACACTGAGGACATGTCGTTGCACCGACACTTACCGGCCCACCTGTCGTCGTAACTGGCGCCGCCGACGGTGCTGATGTAGCCGATGGAGCCGGCGCCGGAATCAACTTTGCACCGCACTGATCACAAAAACGCGCGCTATCAGGATTCGCAGCACCGCACTGTGGACAGAATGGCACGACGCTCCTCCCTCGATATTCGTATGGTGTAGGTGGGTTCACTATAGCACAAGATTCACCGGACACAGCAGAAATGATGACACGACTTGCATAAGAAGGCAGATTGTGCTACATTATAGTGCAAAGTACGCCAAGC
>NZ_JBWGQH010000023.1:0-38976 GCF_056331925.1 Chloroflexus sp. | reverse complement strand
CTACCTTTGCGCTCTTTGCGTCTCTGCGTTTTAGGTCGCTTTGCTACCTTTGCGCTCTTTGCGTCTCTGCGTTTTAGGTCGCTTTGCTACCTTTGCGCTCTTTGCGTCTCTGCGTTTTAGTGCTCCCCGCGCGGGCGTAGCTCAGTTGGTAGAGCATCTGCCTTCCAAGCAGAATGTCGCCGGTTCGAGTCCGGTCGCCCGCTCCATTTTCCCCTCCGCATCCTTGATTTCCCGCTCTCTATATTTAGTGAAACATAGCATCCGATATGTTTCACTAAAAGAATACATTTTGACATAAGGTAACCCCTTTTTTCGTCTACCAATGCTACCACTGCGTTAACATTTCTCTATCTTTCGCCTGATGCAATCATAACACGGCTGTGCTATGGTGATCATGGCGCATCGGTATTGACCGATGATCGTTCATCTGCCGGTTAGCGCCGGCTTGCGCCTGCGTGAAGCAGCGTGTGCGGCCGATGCCTTCCCACTGAGAGGTTCGATGCGCCGACGGGAAGCATCTCGCACAGATGTACGGTCGTCTTTGAGAGGAGGGTGCTGTATGTTTACTCGTCTGCTCAAGTTCTTACGCCGGCTTAGCCAAATCCACCCTGCCGTGATCGCGATTGCGCCTGACCGCACGTGGTAACGAGTACGGTACAATTGAGTAAGGACTCGTTTATCGTATGAGGAGCGCACTATGGCCCGTGTTGGCATTTATGGCGCAACCGGATACACCGGAATTGAGCTACTCAAGCTGCTCTTTCGCCATCCAGAGGTGGAGATTGCCTTTGCCACTGCTCGCTCGGCGGCAGGGCAACGCCTCAGCGAGGTCTTTCCAATTGTGAGCGATTTACGGCTTGTTGCGGTGGAAGAGGTCGATCCTACCGGTGTCGATCTCGTCTTTACGTGTCTCCCGCACAATACCCCCGAGCTTATCCCGATTGTGCAACGTTCACTTGCGGCCGGTGCGAAGGTGATCGATTTCTCCGATACCTTCCGAATCACCGATCCCGATACGTACACAGCTCGACGGGGTAAACCACACCCGGCACCAGAATTGCTCGCCATAGCGGTGTATGGCTTACCGGAACTCCACCGCGAACGGATTCGTCAGGGGCGGCTGGTAGCGAATACCGGATGTTATCCATTGACCGCCATTCTGCCACTGGTGCCATTAGTCCGCGCCAACCTGCTCGCCGACCCAACGGTGATTGTCGACAGCAAATCCGGCGTCTCCGGTGCCGGTCGTTCGCTATCTCTCAAAACCCATTTCGGTGAAACGCACGAGACGTTTAGTGCCTACAACGTCGGCCGCGTTCATCGCCATCTGGCCGAAATGGAGCAAGAGACCGGCTTGCACATTATCTTCGCACCGCACCTCTTGCCCGTCTTCCGTGGCATCCTGTCAACGATATATGTCAACCTGAAACCAGATGTCGATGACACGACGCTCGCTGCCGTCTACGCCGACGCTTACTCTACCGAACCGTTTGTTCACGTGTTACCGGCCGGTCGGCTACCGGAACTGCGCCACGTCCAACATACCAATCATGTGGTCATCGGCTACCAGATGGTCGAACCGGGGCGAGCAATTGTGGTCGCAGTCGTCGACAATTTGGTCAAAGGCGCATCAGGACAGGCCGTGCAAAATATGAACCTGATGTTAGGTTTCCCCGAAACCACCGGATTACCCCTAATGTAGGGACGCACGGCCGTTGTAAACGCACGGCGTGCGTCCCTATAACGGCCGTGCGTCCCCCCCACCACCATTCATACATTACGTCAACGCCTTTTCATTCTCCCGATCGAAGATGTGCATCTTCTCCATATCGAAGACGACCTCGATCGTATGACCAGTCCGAGCCGTTGAGCGCGGATCAAAGCGGCCAATGAATTCTTTGCCGCTATTCTCAACGTAGGCGTAGATTTCAGACCCCATCGGCTCAACCACGTTGACCGATGCTTTCACCTTCGCCCGCTCGTCCACGCCACGCGGCACATAATGGGCATCGTGCAGGTCTTCTGGGCGAATGCCGAAGTAGACCGTCTTGCCGATATGACTGCTCACGTGATCGAGCTTGCTCTGTGGTATCGGTAAAACAAACTCTTTCCCGACCACCACACTTACCCCACCGTCAGTACGTTCGAGCCGCGCCTCGAAGAAGTTCATTGCCGGGCTGCCGATAAAACCGGCGACGAACATATTCGCCGGGTGATCGTACAGGTTCTGTGGTGTGTCGATCTGCTGCAAAATCCCATCACGCATCACCGCAATGCGCGAACCCATCGTCATCGCCTCAGTTTGATCGTGGGTCACGTAAATGAAGGTGGTCTTAAGCCGCTGATGGAGCTTGCTAATCTCGGCACGGGTTTGCACGCGCAGCTTGGCGTCGAGGTTCGAGAGCGGCTCGTCCATCAAGAAGACTGCTGGGTCGCGCACAATCGCACGACCAAGTGCGACCCGCTGACGTTGCCCACCGGATAGCGCTTTTGGCTTGCGGTCGAGCAGGTGGGCGATACTGAGCATCTCGGCTGCCTCTTTTACCCGCCGGTCGATTTCTGCCTTTGGGACGCGGCGCAGCTTGAGACCAAACGCCATGTTGTCATACACACTCATATGTGGGTAGAGAGCGTATGACTGGAATACCATTGCAATGTCGCGATCTTTGGGTGGAATGTCGGTGACATCACGATCGCCGATGAAGATACGGCCTTCGGTCACCTCTTCCAAACCGGCCAGACAACGTAACGCCGTAGACTTCCCACAACCCGATGGTCCGACCAGCACGAGAAACTCTCCGTCGGCAATGTCGAGGTCGAGATTCTTGAGGACGGTTACTTCACCGAACCGCTTCCACACGTGATCGTACTTGATTGAGGCCATGACCGCTTACTCCTTGGCAAAACAGACGATACCCCTAGTGGACCACACGCGATGGCGTGGCAGTCGAATGACGGATAACCAACCGTAACGGCAGCAACGTTACCGGCAGCGCCGGCCGCTGCTCGATATGGGCAATTAGATAACGAGCGAGTGTTGCACCGAGATCACGACGTGGCGCACGCAGGGTTGTCAACGGTGGGAAGGTATGCGCAGCGAGTGGCAGATCGTCGCAACCGACGACCGATATGTCACGACCTACCGTGAGACCGGCATCGCGGATGGCGTGCATTGCCCCAAACGCAAGCGTATCACTTGCTGCCAGTACCGCCGTAGGTGGTGTGCGGGCTGCCAATAGCTCTTGCATTGCTACCATGCCATCATCTTCACTGCTACCGGCTTCAATGACCAACGCCGCTTCACGACGTAAACCGGCAGCATGTAACGCAGCGCGATATCCGGCGTAAAACGGTTCGCTGATGCTGAGATACGATGGAGCCGCTAACAGCGCAATCCGCCGATGACCAAGCCGGATCAAATGTTGGGTCGCCTGCTCTGCCCCGGTGCGGAGGTCGTAGCCGACAATCGGACATGTAACGCCGGCTACCGGCGCACCAATGGCGATGGTAGCAACTCGCGCCGCGGTCAGTAACGCCGGCCGCTCATCCTCGATCTGTAAATCAAAGAGCACAAGACCGTCAACCCGGCCACTACGCGCGAGACGCACGGCTAATTCAGTTTCGCTTTCGGTATCGGTGGGGGCAGCCAGCAAGAGGCAATAACCGGCCGTCGTAGCCGCTTCGCTGAGACCGGCAATGATTTCAGCCGTAGCCGGATCGGCTAACCGCCCGGCAATGCCAGGCGCAACGACGCCAATGGTGCGGGAACGGGTGCGGAGGGAACGGGCACTATGGTTGGGTTGGTAGCCCAGTTCGGCAATTGCCGCCAGTACGCGCTCGCGGGTGGCTTCACTGACCACACCGGTGCCGTTGAGGACATACGAGACGGTAGCGGTTGATACGTGTGCGCGCCGGGCGACATCTCTGATGGTAGCCACAACGGTTGCTCCGCACTTCGAGAACTTAACCGATTAACCACTTAATCGGTTAAGTAGACTATAGCATGGGGTAACTACCTTTGTCAAGTACACCATCAGCATACATTGAGCGGGGTACATGCTCACGTACCCCGCTCGTTATGCTGCTCCACTTCACCGTCAGATGGTCTTATTCCCCGAGCCACAAGCGGATCAGCCGCCGACACTCATTCGGATGCTCTATCGGTGGCAGATGACCACAGACCGGGATAAGCTCACGCTTGGCAGTCGCTATGAGTGCCTGTGCTGCTGCCAGCTCTGCCGGCCGTACCAGCCGATCTGCTTCACCACCGATCAGGAGTGTCGGTGCGTTGATGGTCTGTAATCGCCGCTGCAAAAGCGGATCGGCGGCCATTGTCTGCATGGTGATATACATGCGACCATCGGCACGACCATGGTCGGCCAGGTACGCTTCCCACAACGCCGGATCTGCCGGCGGACTGGCCATGAGCCACGCTGCCATCAGTTGATCGATGGCCGGCATTCCCACAGCCCAACCGGCCCATGTGTTGATCATCGGGCGGGCAAGACCAAGGAAGAGGTCGAATGGTGTACGCACAACGGCCAGGGTGAGGACATCAGGCGTGCCCGGCCGAACTCCAAAACTAACGAGGATCAGCTTGCCGACCCGAGCCGGTTGCGTGGCTGCAACCGTTGCAGCGACTCCTGCCCCAAGCCCGTGCCCCATCAGATCGAAGCGACGTAGCCCCATGGCATTGGCAAAGGCTACCACCTCATCGGCCAGCGTCGCCAGCGTCGGTGCTCCACCACGCGCTGGTGAACCACCACACCCCGGCAGATCGATCGCGTAGCCGGTACGAATGTCGGCTACGCCGATCAACACGTCACGCCATAGCTGACCTGATGCACCAACACCATGGATTGCGATCAGTGGCAAGCCTTCGCCGACACGGCGGTAATATAGTGGCCCGTTTGCCATCCGCACGACTGCCGTCTGAACCGTGGCCTGTGTGGTCGACAAGCGCAAACCCTGTCCGCGGACAATCTCGTTACCCGCCGGAGACATTTCACCAACCTCTGCCTGAGACGGTACTGAAAGACGTAATCCTTGCCCGCGTCGGATCAGCCCGCGCGTTTCATCTGCCATACCGTTCCTCCAATTCAGTTACCAGTGCAGCATACGCCTTCGCTCCCGTACTGTTCGGTGCAAAGGTGGCAATCGATACACCGGCAGCCGGTGCTTCGGCAAGACGAATGGTAAAGGGTATGACGGTTGTAAAGACGAGATCACCGTACTGCGACCGTACTTGCTGCTCAACCTGCTGGCTCAGGTTGGTCCGTCGGTCGGCCATCGTGCAAATGATGCCACCCAGCCGAAGCGGTGGATTAATCTCACGTACCAGTTCGATGGTCGCCTCGAGCTGCGGCAGTGCCCGTAGAGCGTAAGCGTGCAGTTGCAACGGTGCAATGACCGAATCGGCAGCGGCTAATGCGTTTAGGGTAAACAAGCCTAAACTTGGCGGTGGATCGAACAGGATATAATCGTACTCGTTTTGCGCAGCCCGCAACGCTTTACGCAAGAGTAATTCACGCCCGACCCGTCCTGATAATTCGAGTTCGGCACCAGCCAGATCGAGTGAGGCCGGGATGAGATCGAGGCGATCGGCGATCGAGCGGGTTGCGAAACCGATACCGTGTTCCGGGTTAAGCAGCACTTCATACACACTATACGTTATGGTGTTGAGATCGACTCCCAACCCCTGGGTAAGGTTAGCCTGTGGGTCAAGATCGACCAACAACACCCGCCGCCCCCGGTTAGCCAGCATAACACCGAGATTGAGAGCCGTCGTCGTTTTACCGACACCACCTTTTTGCATTGCCAGAGCGATGGTACGAGCCATACCTGCTCCACCGCTTCACCAAAACGTGTCCGAACATAGTTGATTGTACCGTTAAGAGTAACATCAGGCCATAGTTGACATTCCGTCCGTAACATTCCATAATCGCGTTGAAAACAGATAATTACCTACACGTTACTTCCTGCTGCTGTACTAGGAAACCGCTATGAAAAAACTTGGCGTGATCGACCTCGGTTCGAATACGACGCGGCTTATTGTGATGGCGTATGAGCCGGGATATAGCTTTCGCCTCACCGATGAAGTCAGCGAAACGGTACGCCTCGCCGAGGGGATTGGGCCGTCTCGTATGCTGCAACCGACACCCATTCGCCGTGCCGTCGAAGCGCTGCGTATGTTCTACTCACTCTGTCAGTCGACCGGTGTTGATCATGTGATCGCCGTTGGAACGAGTGCCATCCGCGAAGCCGCCAATCAAGATGAGTTTTGGACGGCATTGCGCGAGGTAACAGCGCTCGACTTACGGATTATCTCGGCAGAAGAGGAGGCATATTTTGGCTATTTGGGTGCAATCAACGCCTTACCCCTTCATACTGGCGCCCTGTTCGATACCGGTGGCGGTTCGACTCAAGTCATGGCGGTGCGCAATCGTGAACTCACCCAGAGTTTTTCTGTGCAAGCCGGTGTCGTCCGCTTTACCGAGCAGTATGTGCAGAGTGATCCGGTCAGCCGCGCCGATCTCCGCCGGTTGCGTGAAGCCGCGCGTACAGCATTTGCCCCGATCGATTGGATCGCCGACCTCAGCGACGGTAAATTGGGCGGGATCGGGGGCACCGTGCGTCAACTGGCCCGGATTGATCAAAAAATGCGCCATTACCCGCTTGAACGGGTGCATGGTTATGTCCTCTCCCGTGAGGCAATCGAACGCATCATTGAAGAATTAGCCCGTCGCTCACGCCGCGATCGTTTGCAGATCCCGGGAATGAAAGAGGAGCGGGTAGATATTACCCTGGCCGGTGCTGTGATTATTGCAACATTGATGGATCGCGGAGGATTCGCTAGCCTGCTGGTGAGCGGTCAAGGTGTGCGCGAAGGTATTTTCTATCAGCACTTCCTCGCCGATCAACCACAACCCTTGATCGCCGATCCACGAGGTTTCAGCGTGCTCAATCTCGCTCACCTCACCCACTACGAACCTCAGCACTGCGCGCGTGTTGCCCACCTGAGTCTGTCGTTGTTCGATCAGTTAGCTCCCCTCCACGGCTACGGTGCCTGGGAACGTGAGCTCCTCGGCTATGCCGCCATCCTTCACGACATCGGTATCAGTGTTGGCTATTACGACCATCACAAACACGGTGAGTACCTCATCCACAACGCAACATTGCTCGGCTTCAGTCATCGCGAGATCGTGATTATCGCCAGTTTGGTACGTAATCATCGCAAGGGCTGGGGTGAATTAGCCCCCTACGCGCCCATCCTAACCCCAGACGACGAAACCCGCATCGCGCGTCTGAGCGCAATGCTGCGCTTGGCCGAATACCTTGAGCGAAGCAAAAGTCAGATTGTGCGCGATGTGCGCGTACACCTCGGCGAAGAGATCGTCATTGACATTCTGGCCGATGGTGATGCGCACGTGGAAATCTGGGAAGCCTCGCGCCGGAGCGGGCTGCTCCGGCGTAGCTTTGGGCGTGATGTGCAGATCAGAGCCGCATGAGCGTATGCTATAATGCCTTAAAGCAACAAAGAGGAAGTTGTTCATGCGGTGCCCAATTTGCCACTTTCCAGAGACCGATGTGATCGATACCCGTAAGCTGTATGAGGGCGAGGTGATACGTCGCCGGCGAAAATGTCGCGCCTGCGGACGACGGTTTACGACCTACGAGCGGATCGAATCGGTTAGTCTGATGGTCGTCAAAAAGGACGGTACCCGTGAACCGTATGATCGCGAGAAGATCGCCCGCGGTGTGCGCACCGCCTGCTACCGTCGCCCTGTTTCGGCTGATGCGATTGAGCAATTGGTCAATGAAGTAGAAACAGCAGTGATGGCAACCGATCAGCAAGAAATTAGCTCGCAATTCATCGGTGATGCGGTGATGCATCGATTACGCGATCTCGATGAAGTGGCTTATATCCGGTTTGCCTCGGTGTATCGCTCGTTTGCCGACATCGGTAAACTCCGGGAAGCAGTTGATGAATTGTTAGAACGCGAAGGTACTCGGAACAGTCATTTATCGGCTGTCACCACCGATCAGGGCACCACCGATAACCACAGCCGTATGTAATCGTTAGATGAGGATTGGGGACTATGAACGTCGAAACGACACCACAACCGGTGTCAGAACCAACCGTAAAACCGTCGTTATGGCAACGGATTGTTCATTCGTTTCGGGCCATCGAGTGGCTTCAGGTGCTGCTGGTTGGCCTGATTACGGCCATTGCATGGTGTTCGCTCTTCTTGGCCAATAATTTCTTGCAGATTTTGGCCGGTGTCGTGCCGGTGTTGGCCGGGATCTATCTCGGTCGCAAGATTCGGAGTGAACCGTTAGCCAACGGTCTTGCCCTTGGCATAGTAACGTTTCTCTTCGGCTTGGCGATCATGGCCGGCTACGGGTTGGTCGGTGAGGCCGGTATCGCTCCGATGCCGGTCATCCAACTCGACACCGCGCAGCCACCGGCTCCCGCGACATTGATAGATTTACTTACCATCTATTTCATCTTCTCGGCATTTGCCCTCATTCCATTCCCGGCATTTGGCACCGTTATGTCGGCGCGGGCCGAAGAGCGGAATCGCCAGATGCAACGGGAAATCGCCGAACGCGGCGGACGCCTCGAACGCCCCGGTGTGGTCCGCACGCTCGAAGACCTGCAAGGACTGTCGCTGCCTCAGTTGGGGTCGTATGTGCTGAACCTCTTTCGCAAGAAGGGCTTTGAGTTTACGGATTATCGTTTTACCGATAAAGACAAACACCTCGATCTCTTCCTTTCTTATGAAGGCGTGCCGTATCTCCTCCGCCTCTCAGTGGCCGATAAGGTTCGACCCGGTACCCTCGAGAGTTTGTTGCAAGATATGAAGCGGTTGGGTGTGCCAAAAGGCGTTGTTATTACGTCAACTGAATTTACGCCTGATACCGTCAAAGCGGCCGGTGGCCGCCGTAATGTGATCCTGATCGATGGCAAGACGCTGTTTGCGATTGCAGAGGGGTAGCCGACCATGCTCCTTGATCTGAATGGGCGCGTTGCAATTGTCACCGGTGGTAGTCGCGGTATTGGCCGCGCAATCGCCGAGCGGTTGGCCGCAAGCGGTGCGGCTGTCGTGGTGAATTATCGCGGTAACGCTGCTGCCGCCGAGGAAACGGTCACCGCAATTCACGCTGCCGGTGGCAGGGCGGTAGCCGTGCAGGGTGATGTCGGCCAGCCGGCTGATGTCGAACAGATTGTCAAAACGACCCTCGAACAGTTTGGTCGAATCGATATTCTGGTGAATAACGCCGGTATTACCCGCGATACGCTCATCCTCCGTATGAAGGAGAGCGATTTCGATGAGGTTATCGCAACCAATTTACGCGGTGTCTTTCTCTGTACACGCGCAGTGCTACGCCCAATGACCAAGCAGCGGTTTGGTCGGATTATCAATATTACCTCGGTGATCGGTTTGATCGGCAATGCCGGTCAAGCGAACTACGCGGCGGCAAAAGCCGGTATCATCGGTTTCACCAAATCCACTGCCCGTGAGATGGCAAGCCGTGGGATTACGGTAAACGCTATCGCTCCCGGGTTTATCGAAACTGAAATGACCGCCACGCTCAGTGAGGAGACGCGCAAAGCTATTCTGGCAACAATCCCCCTCGGCCGGTTCGGCCAGCCGGCCGAAGTTGCGGGTTTGGTGTGTTTCTTGGCCTCTGATGCCGGCGCATATATCAGCGGTCAAACGCTGACGATCGACGGCGGGATGGTGATGTCCTGATGATTCGCAAAGTTCTTGTAGCAAACCGCGGCGAAATTGCCGTGCGTATCATTCGGGCCTGCCAAGAGTTAGGCATTCGGACGGTCGCCGCTTATAGTACTGCCGACCGTGATTCGCTCGCTGTTCGTTTAGCCGACGAAGCGGTGTGTATCGGGCCGCCCCCACCGGCAAAGTCGTACCTCAATGCGCCCGCACTGATCAGCGCTGCCCTGATCACCGGCTGTGATGCAGTCCATCCGGGCTACGGCTTCCTCTCGGAGAACCCCTATTTTGCCGAGATGTGCGCCGATTGTAATCTGATCTTCGTCGGTCCACCACCTGAACCGATCCGTCTGATGGGGGATAAGGCGATTGGACGCGAAACCATGCGTAAAGCCGGTGTGCCGACCGTACCCGGATCGGACGGCGAGGTACGCTCGCTCGATGAGGCAATCGATATTGCACGCCAGATCGGCTACCCCGTCTTACTGAAACCGTCCGGTGGTGGCGGTGGGCGCGGCATGCGCGTCGCGTATGATGAAGCCGATCTCCAACGTGCCTTCGCAACCGCCCGCGCCGAGGCCGAAGCAGCCTTTGGCAATGGTGCGCTCCTCTTGGAAAAGTATCTAACCCGGGTCCGCCACGTCGAAATTCAGGTGCTCGCCGATAAGTACGGTCACGCCATTCACCTTGGTGAGCGCGATTGCTCCGCGCAACGTCGTCACCAGAAGATCGTCGAGGAAGCACCATCACCGGTTGTGACCCCTGAATTGCGGGCACGAATGGGCGCCGATGCGGTGCGTGGGATTACGTCGATCGGGTATGTCAACGCCGGTACCCTCGAGTTTCTCCTCGATGAAGAGGGTAACTATTACTTCATCGAAATGAATACGCGCATTCAGGTTGAACATCCGGTAACCGAACAAGTGACCGGCGTTGATTTGGTGCGTTGGCAGTTGCTGATCGCCAGCGGTGAACGCTTGACGCTGCGTCAAGAAGACATTACAATAGCGCGGCACGCTATCGAATGCCGGATTAACGCCGAGGATCCGGAGCGTGACTTCTTACCGGCAAGTGGCGAGGTGGAGTTCTATCTCCCACCTGGTGGCCCTGGAGTGCGGGTTGACTCGCACCTCTACTCAGGATATATGCCACCCGGTAACTATGATTCGTTGTTGGCGAAAATTATTACCTTTGGTGATACACGTGATGAGGCGCTTAACCGGATGCGGCGAGCGCTGAATGAGTGTGTGATTACCGGTATCAAAACAACCATCCCGTTCCAATTGGCGTTGATCGACGACCCTGAATTTCGCGCCGGGAGGATCCATACCGGCTATGTCGCCGAATTGCTCCGCCAATGGAAAGAGTCACTCAGCCCGGCGTAAGTCGGTCTGCGGGATGTGTATGGGGAGGGTACGCTTGGCAAGTCAGCGGCATCGCGTGCGGATCGCAGCGCTACAGATCCTGTTCGAGGTCGACGAAACCGATCACGCAATCGATCAGGTACTCGAACGCCGACTTACTGATGAACCAATGTCGGCTGAAAGCGCTGAGTTTTTGCGTCGCCTGGTGTTCGGTGCTTGGGAACATCGATCGTACCTCGACCGGATTATCGAGGAAGCAGCTCCAAACTGGCCGGTCAACCACATGCCCGGCGTCGATAAGGCAGTGTTGCGGATCGCACTCTTTGAGCTGTTGATCGATGAGGTAGAGAAGACGCCGATTAAGGCAGTGATTAATGAAGCAGTCGAACTGGCAAAAGAGTTCGGCAGCGATAATTCTAGTCGGTTTGTGAACGGCGTGCTCGGTACGGTAGTGACCCGCTACCTCGCCGAGCGCGAGGCAAATGAGGGATAGGTCTTTTTGAAAGGAAGGAATACAACGAGTATGGCTTCGCCTGAAATGGAGGAACGCCTGCGCAAGATTATTGTCGATCAGCTCGGCGTGGATGAAGCGCAGGTCGTGCCGAGCGCATCGTTTACGAAGGATTTAAACGCCGACTCGCTCGATTTGGTCGAACTGATTATGTCAATTGAGGAAGAGTTCGGTGTCGAGATCCCTGATGAAGATGCCGAGAAGATTCAGACGGTCGCCGATGCGCTCCAGTATCTTGAAACACATCAGAGTAATGAGTAGGTAGCATACCGACGCGTATATCTGAAAGGGGTGAGGTATGGCCTCACCCCTCTTCGTGTCTGTTCCACGCCTGGACCGTCACGAGATCGTCAACGGATGTGCCACCCCATTGACGATGACGGTATACTCGCCAGGCGTAAACGTCCCCTCGATCATCACCCGTTGATCGAACACGGGAGCAATCGCCGCACATACCTCGGCACCACTATGGATAGCCTTCACGGTTATCGTGATAGTGTTGCCGTCACGGTGCTGGATAATGCTGGCTAACGTTGTGCAACCATCGCCTAAATGCCCGACAATGTGTGCTTGCACCCGCGGTGGATTGGATTCCATTACCACCAAATCAACCCGATCAATAGTTATTATACCCGGTCGCAAAGACTGTACACACGCTGTCAGCAAGAGCGTCAATCCGATAATAACCACGATAACCAAGCGACGGATCATGCTCCCCTCCTCTATCTGTTAGCTTATCCATTGTGCAGACGGTAGCAACAACCGATTGGTTCCTAATCGGTATCTTGTCCATGACAACGTGGTACAATGGAACATGCTATGGAACAACGCTGTCTGTATGATTACAACCTCGCTGAACTAACTGAACTCCTTAAAGGGTGGGGGGAGCCATCGTTTCGCGCTCGCCAACTCTACCGCCATTTGTACGTGAACCTCACCGCTAGCATCGAGCGGATGACCGATCTCCCAGCCACCCTACGCGTTCGCCTGGCCGAGCTACCGCTTTCAACATTGCGTCTCGAACGAGTACAGACCGGCGATGCGGGTCTGACCCGTAAAGCCTTATTCCGTTTGCCCGATGGCGCAGTGGTCGAGACGGTGTTGATGGTCTATCCCAACCGTTCAACGGTTTGCGTTTCAACCCAAGCCGGTTGTGGGATGGGTTGTGTCTTCTGCGCAACCGGTCGGCTGGGCTTGCTGCGGAACCTAAGCAGCGGCGAGATCGTGGCGCAAGCGATATGGGCCTCGCAAGAACTGCGCACGATGAATGCCGCCGGTCCCACCGGCAGAGTGACCAATCTGGTCTTTATGGGGATGGGTGAACCATTCGCTAATTATGATCGGTGGTGGCAAGCCGTTGAACGATTGCACGACCCGCAAGGCTTTAACCTTGGCGCCCGCAGTATGACCGTCTCAACCGTCGGGCTGGTGAAAGGGATTGAGCGATTGGCGAACGAACGATTGCCGGTCAATCTTGCGATCTCGCTCCACGCACCTGATGATACCCTGCGGAGCGAATTGATGCCGGTCAATCGCCGCTATCCCATTGCTGAACTGATGGCGGCAACGCGACAATACATCACCAAAACACGACGACGGGTTTCTTTTGAATATGTTCTGTTGCAAGGCAAGAACGATCACCCGCATCAGGCCATCGCTCTCGCCCGTCTGCTGCGACGCGAAACTCCACCGGGGCCAATGCTCGTTCACGTTAATCTGATCCCGTGGAATCCGGTACCCGGTACGCCCTTGGGACGTTCAGAATGGGAACGGGTGACTGCCTTTCAGCAGATCTTGACCGACTACGGTATCCCCTGTACCGTGCGGGTTGAACGTGGCATCGAGATTGCTGCGGCTTGTGGTCAGTTGGCCGGTCAAACCACACTGATGGTTGAGATAACGTAGAATGTACGTGGTTGCTCGATAAATGCTGTAGAGACATGCCATGGCTGTTATGCAAAACGTGAAAGGAATGCGCGATCATCTGCCGACAGATATGATGCTGCGGCAGTATATCGTTAGTACGCTTACCCGTATCAGTGAAGCGCACGGCTTCGAGCCTTTACAAACCCCGATTATCGAGTATGCCGAAACGCTTGAGGGCAAGCTTGGCGAGGATGAAAAGCTGATTTATCGCTTTGAAGATCATGGTGGACGTCGGCTGGCGTTACGCTACGATCAGACCGTACCGCTTGCCCGTGTGACTGCCCAATATGCCGGCCAGTTGATGTTACCTTGGCGTCGCTATGCCTACGGGCCAAGCTATCGGGGTGAACGGCCCGCGCGCGGACGCTATCGCGAGTTTTACCAGTTTGATATCGATATCGTTGGTAGTGCCTCGCCGTTGGCCGATGCCGAGATTGTCGCAATGCTGTGTGAAGCGCTTTCGACGCTCGGCTTTCCTGACTTTGTGACCCTGCTCAATCACCGCCAGATTATCGGTGGGATTGCGCGCGTCAGTGGTCTCTCGGAGGAAGCTGCCGGTGGGGTCTATCGCGCTATTGATAAGTTCGACAAGATCGGTGTCGCCGGCGTCCGTAACGAGTTGCTGAAAGCAGGCGTCGATACCGGCGCTGCTGATCGGATTCTCGAACTCGTGCAGATCGATGGCTCCGCCGACGAGGTACTCGCGGCACTTGCCCAACGTCTCGCCGACGACGAGCGGGCTGTCGCTGCGATTGCCAATCTGCGTTCAATCCTTGACGGTTTAGCTGCAATGGGGGTGCCGACCGATCAATACCGTGTTGCGCCACGTCTCGCCCGGGGTCTCTCTTACTATACCGGTGTCGTTTTTGAGGCAACAACCCCGCACTGGCCAGAAGGTTCACTGCTCGGTGGTGGTCGGTATGACGACCTGATCGGTCTGTTCGCCGGACGTACCATCCCCACGGTAGGCCTTGCGTTCGGTATCGACCGTCTCCACGAT
Organism: Chloroflexus sp.; assembly: GCF_056331925.1. Lineage (NCBI taxonomy): Bacteria > Bacillati > Chloroflexota > Chloroflexia > Chloroflexales > Chloroflexaceae > Chloroflexus > Chloroflexus sp. Next base: position 24,435 of record NZ_JBWGQH010000023.1, on the reverse strand, counting down.
GTGATGCTCGAACTCAACCTTGGCCCACGCCCGCGCACGACTGCGGTCGCGTATGTTACCCTGTTTAGTGGAGATTACGTCGCAGTCAGCCTCACTTTGGCCGCCGAACTGCGCGCTGCCGGGATCAATACACTCATCGCCCTCGAACCGGGCAACCTCGGCAAGCAATTCAAAGAAGCTGATCGCCGTGGGGTTCGCTTTGCTCTCGTCCTTGGTCCCGATGAGCTAGCACGTGATGAAGTGGTGGTGAAAGATCTCCAGCGTGGTGAGCAACGTTCACTCCCACGTGCCGCCGTTGCCGGTTTGCTGGCCGAAGCACTTACTGAAGGGAAGTAGATAACTGCTCGGGCGACAGAGCTGTCTGCCCGAGCTGACCCTCTATGAATACAACCCGACCGATCTTTATCTTACTGCTTGCCGGTACAAGTTACCTCGCTGCCCAAACAACCGGTCAGCGTCTCTTTTTTCATCTCAGCTATATTCTGGCCGGGCTGCCCCTCGTGGCGCTGATCTGGACGTGGCTTAACTTACGTGGTCTGCGCATCGAGCGCGCCCATACCTCCTTGCGGGCCAGCGTTGGTGAATATATCCGCGAACGGATTACCATTCATAACCGATGGTGGTTACCCAAACTGTGGATCGAACTCCACGATGAGTCTGATCTGCCGCAGCACGAGTCCGGTTTCGTAACCTACTTGGCAGGCCGCGAATCAACCCGTTGGACAACCCGCACGCTCTGTACCCAACGTGGCCGATTTCGCCTCGGTCCAACCCGCGTTATCAGTAGCGATCCGTTTGGCCTCTTCCGCTTCTCACGCCTGATCCCCGGTAGTGGTGAACTTATCGTCTACCCCGCCTCTGAAATCATCGCTACATTCCGCCTCCCCTCTGCCGAACGGTCCGGCGGTGCGAGCAATTTGGTGCGTGTCCACAGTGTTACCCCCAACGTTGCCACCATCCGCGATTACCAACCCGGCGATGGCTTCAACCGCATTCACTGGCGCAGCACGGCTCGTTACAACCGTCTCATGGTCAAAGAATTCGAGCTTGATCCGGCGGCAGACATCTATCTCATTCTCGACCTCAATGAACAGGCAGTCACGCGGATCGACGCACCGACGCTGCTCGCTCATGAACGGGCCGGTGTACCGTGGTGGCAGCGCCAACCGACAATCCACCGTCACGTCTCTCCCATCTCAACTGAAGAACAAGCCGTCACGGTAGCGGCATCGCTCGCGCGCACGCTGCTCAACCAAGACCGAATCGTTGGGCTTTTAGCGTGGGGCGAACGGCTGGAAGTCATCCCCGCCGAGCGTGAGGAACGTCAATTATGGAAGATGCTCGAACTACTGGCCGTCTTACGTGCGACCGGGCAACACACCCTTGCCGAACTCCTCATCGCTGAAGGACAGCGCTTTGGACGCGACACAACACTGATCATCATCACTTCTGATCTCGATCCCCGTTGGCTGGCAGCACTGCAACACCATCTCTACCGCGGCACACACGCCGTTGTTATCTTCATCGATCCGCAGAGTTACGGTGGCCGTTACGATCCGGCGCCTCTCCTCAACCACCTTATTGCCCTACATATCGATGTGTATCGTCTCCAACGAGGTGATGCACTGGCCGATGCATTACGGCAACCGATCGTGGTAACAAGGTAAACGTGTTACGATATTCACCCTCTTGTTCGTTGACACGTTGCAACTTGTTTTCAGTCCATGATGCAGATACACTATTCCCAGATATCGCATTCCGTGCCGTGTTCATCATTTCATCAAGGATAACCGCAATGACAATTTCCATGCCCGGCGAGTTCCAGCGTCGCTATCTCGCGGCAATGCTGCACGGCAGCGGACGGGATGCTGATCGTGTGGTCGAACAGGCACTGGCCCAAGGGATCAACGCGCCGCACATTTACCTCGACATTTTCCAGCCCACTGCCTATGAGATCGGTCAACTCTGGCAAGTAAATCGGATCAGCATTGCACAAGAGCACCTCGCTACGGCAATCATCGAACGACAGATGGGTGAACTACATCCCTATTTTCGGCCCCGCATGCGGCGTCAGCGGCGAATCGTGCTCGGCTGTGCACCTGATGAATGGCACCGTGTCGGTATCCGCATGGTGGCCGATTTTTTTGAAGCTGAAGGTTGGGAAGTCATCTATCTCGGCGCTGCCGTACCGATACCGGCGTTCGTCGATGCGATCAAGATCGCTCAACCCGATCTCGTCGGGGTCTCAGCGGCAATGGTGTTTCATCTGCCACACGTCACCCATCTGGTGCGAGCATTGCACGCCGCCGATCTTGATGGTATTCCACTAATGGTGGGTGGATTGCCGTTTGTCCGTCAACCCGGCTTACACCGTGCTCTCAACATCCACCTCAGTGCGCCCAACGCTGCTGCTGCAGTTGCTGCGGCTAATCATGCGTTTCCTGTTCCAATCCGCGTACCATCCACACCTCACAGTAATGCTGCACTGCATGCCGTACAAGCCCTCCGTCGTCAGATCATCGACCGCGCAACGACGCTCGCCCTGCAACAGCATGATGAGACACAGTCTCTTGGTGCGCAAGCCCCTACGATTATTGCAGCCGGATACGAGTTTGTCACGCGCACCCTGGAAGCAGCCCTCGCTCCCGGTCAACCGGAACTGCTCGACGAACAGATACGCTGGGGAAACGAACGCCAGCTCTACGATGGGGTTATGCCTGAACACGTGCTACACCGCCTCGAAATCTACGATGCAGTGATCCGTGAACTACTGCCGGCTGAGGTGGTTGAGATCGTCACCGTGTATACAGAACGCATGATCGCCTTACAACGTTCGCTGATCGGAAACATCACTGCATCAACCTAGTACTAACGGCTGATGGGAGCAAATGCTTATTGTCGCGGTAATCTGATACCAATATGATAGAATTGTTGTACTACGATACCAAATTATAGATTGCACTTGTTGTTCGGCAAAGGGAACATTATGTCACAACAGTCGTCAGTAATCATTCCACACCCATACCGAAAAAACCGGGTCATTATCTCGCTCATCGTGACCATCCTTTTGGTGAGTATTCTCTTCGGCGCAGCCATAACTGCATTTGCCGCCGGTACACTGACCGTACATGTCTACACCGATACCAATCGTAACGGTCTGGACGATGATGGGCCGGGCAATGGCATCGCCGGTGTACTCGTATCGGTCTATACCGCCGATAGTGTGCTGGTTGGATTGAATACAACCGACAGCAACGGCGACGTGGTGTTTCCGGCACTACCCGATGGTGAATATCGGATCGAGGTTAGCAATCTCGGTGCTCGTGTCGTTTCGGTACCGGGTGCCGGTAACGCTGGCTTACTCTCGTTTGTCACTATCGCCGGTAGTGCAGTCACCCAACGGGTCGGTCTGCGTCCGGCTACACCAACCGATAATAATGCGCCGATCGGGACCCGCAGTATCGTGGCGCGGGTGTGGGATGATCGCGACGCCGACGGTGTCCAAGATGCGGGTGAACCGGGACTGAGCGGTATCCCGGTTCAGTTAATCGATAGTCTCGGCAACCTGGTGGCCGGCCCGGTGAACACCGATAGCCAAGGCCGGGCTATTTTCAACACCGCCCCAACCGGTGCCGGGTACCGATTGCGGATTCTCGCAGCCAATGTTCCCAGCGGTTATATCTTGACACAAGCCTTTGTCAACGATGGCGCCCCTAACCCCGGTATCCGTGACTCGGAGGCCGTCTTGGTAGGCGGGAACGTCGAAGCAACATTACCGAATACCGGCCGCGGTGTGAATGTTGATAGCATTGATATTGGCTTTGCCCAAGGTGCGGTACGTGGCTTTGTCTGGCGCGATAGTAATCGGAATGGCCTGTGGGATGTGGGTGAGCCACGGATCAATGGGGTAACCGTGCAGTTGGTGAATACCACCACAAGTGCGACGATTGCGACAACTACCACTCGCCAACGTATCGGCTCAACCGAACCGGCCGACGGTGGTATCTTTGTCTTTCCCGCCGTGCCATTGGGTGCAACCTATCAGGTGGTTATTCCCAACAGCCAATTTACCGTTGGTGCAAGCTTGTTCGGCGCGGCCAATTCAACCAATGCGACCGGCGGCGATGTTGGGTCACCGGACGGTATACCGAGTGGTGATGTAACCGGTCCCTTATTTTCTCTCACCTCAGGCAGTAATACGCGCAACGACCAGCTCTTCGGCTTCTACAAAGGTGTCGTCGGTGATTACGTTTGGCTCGACGATAACGGGGATAGTTCACCGAATAGCGGTGAAATCGGTGTCAATGGTGTCATCGTCTTTGTTGATGACGGTCGCGGCGGTGGAACCGCGAATAACGGTATTCGTGATGGAGGTGAGATCACTACCGTCACCACGAATAATCCCAACAGCGGCCAACCTGGGTACTACTCGTTCGATGATCTGCCATTAGGAGTGAGCTACCGAATTGTCCTCGATGAGAATAATTTCTTACCAGGTGGTGCGCTGGTCGGGCTAGGTAGCTCAACCGGTACACAGGGTACGAACGGCAACGGGAATACCTATGTATACCGTGATTCAAGCACTCTAAACACCTCATCTCCAGAAGATACGAATGTCGATTTTGGTCTCACGCGGGCGACCATCGGGAACCGCGTCTTTGAGGATCGCAACGGCGACGGCATCTATGACCCCGGTGAACCGGCCATTCCCAATGTAACGGTAAATGCTTACCGCGCTAGTGATGATGTCTTGCTTGGTACCGCGACAACCGATAGTAGCGGCATCTATGCTATTCCCGGCTTACCTGCCGAAGAAATCTATGTCACGTTCGACATCTCAACCGCGGGGGCTGGATACATTGGTTTTGTGGGTAGTATCGCTCCGTCGGGTACTATTATTGACCCATCTGAATCAACATATACCAACTATAGCGATTTGAGCACGAATGTCAGCGGCAGTATTTGGCGTACCGCTACGTTTACGCTCCCTAATCCGGGTGTTATTTATAACGGAATTGACGCCGGCTTTTACCGTCCGGCAAAGATCGTGGTACGGCTTTTCGGAGAAACGGTAAACATTAATAACACACTTGAGACTGGTGAACCCGGTATCGGTGGCGTAGCGGTGACCGTCACTAACACAGCTACCAGTGAGACGACGTCTCTCACGACTAATAACGTGAGTGGTGATGCGATCTTTGAACTTCCCCCCGGATCGTACACCGTTACTGTACCGACCCCAAGCGGCTATCTACCATCGCCTAGCAACAGCGGCAGCCTCAGCTTTTCGAACCTGCTTAGCCAAGATGTTGTCAATGCCGATTTCGGCTACTACCGACCGGGTCAAATCAGCGGCGTGACCTTTTTCGATGCTAACCAGAATAGTACTGCCGACAGTGGCGAGCCGCGTATGCGCAATGTCACGGTCGAATTACTCGATTCGTCAAGCAGCGTGGTTGCTACTACTACCACTTCACCATCCGGCACGTACAGTTTCACTAATCTGTTGCCCGGCAACTATACAGTACGCTTCACCAACCCTGATACCGGCAACTACGTCTTCATTACCGGTGGCGATAGTTCTGTTACAACACCGGGCGCGGTGTCTAACAGCAGCACTGCAACGCTTACGGCACCTTACAACGGCTCACTGACCAATATTAACGCCGGATTCCGCGGTCAAACAACGGTCAGCGGGCGGATCTTCGAGGATAATAACGGTGATAATTTACAAGATACCGGCGATACCAATTTAACCGGCGCAACAGTAGCCTTAACGGTAACAGCCAACTTACCGAATCTCGTTGCTACATTCCCGGCAACGATTACTACCGCGCCGCCTAACTATCAATTCACCGAATTGCCCGGCGGTACTATCGGCACTATTACCTATACCATCACCTTTACCCCACCAACCAGTGGTTACATCGCCAGCGATGCCAATGTCGGTGGTGACGATGCGATTGATAGCGACGGCCCGACCGTCACCGTAACCGGGCCGGCACCCGGTGGTACTCTTGACTTCGATCAAGGTTATTTCCGCAATGTGACCATCACCGCCCGTGTCTTCCGTGAACCGTCGACCGGACGGAATAATCAGTGGGATAGCGGTGAAAATGGCATTACCGGCGTGCGAGTCTGGCTCGAACGACTCGATAGTACTCGCGTGCAGACCGCCACGACAACAACCGGTGGCCTGGTGACCTTCACCGTCCGCCCCGGCTCGTATCAGCTCAACGTTGACGAAACCTCGTCAGCCCTGAGCGGTTTGCAGCCGTCGTCCGGCTCAACTGCGGCGATACCGGTTGTTGGTAGTCCGCTGAGTAGTGGTGGTAGCTCACTGACTGAGACTAGCCCGCCGGGGACAACCCATGTCTTCGGGTTCTTTACCTTCGGCACCGTCAGCGGACGGGTCTTCTTTGACGGGACAACCGGCCCGGCCGACAATTTGGCGACCGGTGAACCGGGTGTAAGCGGCGTCACGGTACAGTTGTTGGATGCCGGCGGGAACCCGATTAGTGGAAAGACGGCGACAACCGATAGCAACGGAAATTTCACCATCACCGATGTTGAGGGCGGTACCTACCGGCTCGAGTTTGTTAATCCTGCCGCTTCCAACTTCAGCTTCGTTGCCGCCAACACGGGCGATAATAACGTGGCTGCAATTGCGAGTAACAATGGTCGCACCAATACCTTCACCGTCATCGATGGACAAACGACGACCCGCAATGCAGCCATCATCGGGCGGAGTACCGTGAACGGTGTGACGTTCGTTGATCAAGCCTACGACGGGCAGCGTGTGAGCGACCCGGGATTAGCCGGTGTGACCGTAACGCTCACCGCAACGATCAATCTACCTAACTTGAATACAACAATTACACGCACGACAAGTAGCGATAGCAACGGGAACTTTAGCTTCACCGGATTGCCAGGTGGTACCTCAACGAGCGAAGCAAGCTTTAGTCTTACCTTCACTCCACCGTCGGTAACACCACCCTATCAGGTCACACAGGCCGATATAGGCGATAATGCCACCGATAGCGATGGCGCCACCGAATTGAGTAGCCAAGCACTCGGCGTCGGTACAACCGAGAGCCGCGATCAGGGCTACTACCAAGCAGTGATCGTGCAAGCACGAGTCTTTAACGAGACGGTGACGATCAACAACACATTTGAGAGCGGTGAAAACGGTTTACGAGCAGTGCCGGTTAACATCAGCGGGCCGGTTTCCAGTTCACAGCTCACCGATCTGTCTGGGATTGTTACCTTCAGCGGCCCGCCCGGAACGTACACCTTTACCGTGCCGACCGATCCGACCGGGTATATTCGCTCACCGGGCAATAGCGGTACGGCTAGCACCGGTCTAGTACTGAGCGGTCAAACCCCCGATCCAGTCCCGTTCGGGTATTATCGGCCGGCTCAGATTAGCGGCACTGTGTGGTTCGATGTTAACAGCAACGGCCTGTTTGACAGTGGTGAGCCGGGTATGGAGAACATCAATGTTACCTTGAACGGTAACAGCAGTGGTCCTCGCCCACCGGTCACTACTGATGGCAACGGTTCGTTCACGATAACCAACATCGAGCCGACCGGTCTCACTAACACGTCTTACCAGCTCTGCTTCGCATTACCTGCCGGCTTCACCTTTACCAGCCTTGGCGACACATTAACCACCGATAACAATAGCGATGCCAACCTTACAACCGGGTGTACGGTCGCTTTCTCGATCACCTCAGGTGCCAACCTGACGTATATCGATGCCGGGATGATCGGTACCTTATCAATCGGTGATCTAGTGTGGGAGGATGCGAACGCGAATGGTATTCAAGAAAGTGGTGAGCAGGCGCTTGACGGGGTGGTGATCACGGTAAACGTAGCGACTACCGGCAACGTGATCAACGCCACGAATCCGTCATTTACGTTCAGCACCACCTCAACAACGGGCACCGGCCTCGCACCAAACTATACGATTGGTAACATCCCACCAGGTAGCACGGTCACAATCCAATCGGTGAGCCGGTTCGGTTACGTGCTGTCACCGGCGAATCAAGGCAGTAACTCGTCTATCGATAGCAATGCGGTTGGTGAGAGCATTACGCTCACGACCAATAACCCCACGATTGACTTTGGCCTCTACCGAACTACTGCAATTGGCAATCTGGTTTGGTTTGATGCAAACGGCAACGGGCTGCGTGACACCGGTGAGCCGGGGGTCGGCGGCATAACCGTTGCCCTCCGCAACAGTAGTGGGTCTACAATCACGACGACCACAACCCTTGGTGATGGTAGCTATGCCTTTAACAATGTGACACCGGGCACCTACTCGCTCCAGATCACCCTGCCGGTCGGGTATACTACGACCAACAATGGCAGTGGTTCTATCACCGTCGATGATGACAACGACTTCCGTACCGATGGCACAACCGCCAATTTCACCATCCTAAGCGGACAAGCCTTAGGCAGTATCGATGCCGGCCTCCGCGGTACCGGTGGGGTAAGCGGTATTGCGTGGTTCGACACGAATGAGAACAACCAACGTGATCTGACAGAAACCGAGCGGCTCGCCGGTGTACAAGTGACGGTTACGTATACACCAACCTTACTGACCGCTTATGCGCAAACGGTGCAGACGACAACTGATACCAGCGGAGCATACAGTGTCACCGGTCTGCCACCGGGTCAGGTCACCGTTACCTTCACCGACCGGAACGGGTATGTACCGGCTCAACCGAATATCGGGGATGACGCAACCGACAGCGATGGTCCTGTAGTGACATTTACGCTGACCGCCGGTCAGCAAGCTGTCGTCGATATGGGGTATTACAAACGGGTACTGGTCTATTTACCGATGACCATCGTTCAGATACCGCCAGACCTGATTGTCACCGTGCAAGCGACCCCAACCAGTCCAAACAAGAATACACCGGTCACATACCGCGTCACAGTGACGAACATCGGACGCGAACCAGCCAGTAATTTCTGGGTCGATCTTTATGTCAATCCATCGCGACCACCGAACGTCAACGAACGCTGGAATGATCTCTCGCGCCAAGGGTTGGCGTGGTTCTTCGACGGCACCCTCCAGCCCGGTGAAAGTGTCACCCTGATCAGTCTGCCGCGCAGTACAACGAACCCACTTGGGTACGATCCGGCCACCAGTTCGTCAACGTGGAATGGACGCCTGCCTCCGGGACGAAATACCATCTACGTCTACGTCGATAGTTGGAACCGCAGTATTACCGGCGATGTGGTCAGTCCGTTTGGAGCCATCGAAGAGGTCAACGAGACCAATAACCGTGCAGAAATTATGATTATGGTCTCGGAATAAACTTCGGTTGCAGCGGAAAGGTTCGGTCAGCAGTGTCCAATCTGTGGTGCTAGGCATTCCACAGATTGGACACTATAGGAATACCAATTGGCTTGCAACCCTGCTATCATAGTTGTACGCCGGCAGCGATAGCCATCATTTCTTGTACCCAACAAGGAGTTGCGTATGCAACGTCGTATGATTAGTTACAGCATGATAATTTGTGGGATTGTGGCGATGATGATCGGTTTCACCCTTTTGCCGCTGCCGGCGTCTTCAACCGCCGCACCAGCCTTACAACCATCACCACGGCCCACGATTCCGCCGGTAACGGTGATCCCGTATAGCGAACCAACACCGGTACCGATGGGACGGATCACCGGAACCATTATCGATCTGCGCACCCATGCTCCAACACCCAATATCGCCGTACAGATCGGAGATGCCGTAGTCTACAGCGATACCAATGGCAACTATGATCGCTGGGTTGAGTCGGGGTATTACACCGTCACCCTCCAATTACGCGACGAGCAGGGGTCACCTGGTCAACCACCACTCACCATTGCGGTCGGCCCCGGTGATACCGTGGTGGCCCATCTCTTCTTTACCAGTCCGGCACCCAACGAATCATCAGCTCCGATAACGATCGAGGCTCCTACAACCGAACCGATAAGCGAGCCGGTAGCAGTTGTACCGGCATTACCAGAGGTCATCCCACCCAAACTGCCGTATACCGGTGTTGCAGATACACCTGCCGCCACCATCGATCGGCAACCCAATCGCCTACCACGCACGGCAACCACCATCCCGTTCAATACCCAATTCTGGTTTGTGATTGGTTTTATCCTGCTTGCTGGCGGGCTTGGTTTGCAGTTTTGGCCGGTTCGACAGCGAATACCATCACCGGCAGTCGAAGACGATGAGCACCTCCTCACTACACTCCTGCAATCACCGCTGCCGGAAGAGGAATTGTTGCATGAGCTGTTGACAGGACGATCAAGAGCTGGAGAGAGATGATAGAGTGGGCAAAGCAGAAATATTTGTGAGGCCCTACTTACCTTTGATGCTGTTAGCGCGAGAAGTAGCTCCGAGTGATCTTCAATGTTCTGCGTTGGACAGGTGTACTTTAGCGTATTCTGTCGCGCGAAGTTCTTATCCGATCAGGAAGCTACCGTCAGACCCAAAACTCGACCAAAGCCGATGGCATGGATGTGTATATAATGTACACAACCAGTACGTACTATTGTGCTTAGGGTAGGAACGAAAAGTATGATATAAAGATAACACAGTTGTGACAACTAGCCAATAGCAGAACAGATGGAGACGAAAGAGATGGTCTAGAGCAGAGGTAACATTTGGTTTATACCAGTAAAGGGCTGCTAAAGATCCCTATTACCCTTTTTTGATGCTCGCTGCTTGCTGGAGCCTCACCACTTCTGAAAAGTTTGTAACACGCTCTTGAGTAGTCGATAGACATATAAATTCTTGGGAGGTTGCTAAGTCTATGAAACTTCAAATATTTCGTCATCCTCTTGTTTTCAAGCTAATACCATGGATGGTTTTTGGAATTTTCTTTGGTTGGGGCTGGCGGGTTGAAAACCTTTTTACAAATCTCCCTGCGTATGGTGATGTACTAGAGGTTGTTTGGGGAATTCAGTGGTACTATCAGTCGCTATTCGTTTCACACGTCTCTCCTCTTTTTACACTACTAGTATTTCATCCGCTTGGGTGGCATACGGCAACACTAGCTTATACACCTACCTTGTTTTTAGTATCATTACCTTTCTATTTTATCGGTGGTCTTGGTTTTGCTTATAACATTGTTGCTATTGCTGCCCTTCTTGTTACTTTCAGCGGCATGATGCGCTTTTCAAAACTATTTGTATCTCAATACACAGCGATATTCGTAGCTTTGGCATTCACTTTTTGGCAGACAAGCTGGTCTTTTATTATGGGTCATTTGAATATAGCATGGATCTCAGCTTTGTTGCCATGGTTAGCTTGGAGTTTAGAGAGAGCCAAGGATGCATCGTCATCGCAACAACGTCGATGGCTCATAATTGCCGGTTTACTATGGGGTTTCATGATTCACTTTGCCCTGTATGGAATATTTATTGGTGGGCTCACCTTACTGATCTGGGGGCGTCAACTTCTTCGTCCTCATAGATTAGGACAAGTTCTGATTGTAGGGAGCATTGCACTTCTGACAGGTCTCCCTATTATTGGTCTATATGTTGTGGGTACCCGCGCAGATCGCACGTATGTTTATGGAGCGGAGAATAATGCTTATTGGGGAGCTAGTTTGAACAGTCTCTTAGTCCCTTCAGTTGGGCACGCGATAGAACCGATTCGGAATTTGGCCCGTGCGTTTTATCAGGGACCGTATAATGAATCGGGTGTCATGAATCTTGGACTGTTGACAATCGTTCTCGGATTAGTAGGATATGGTATATCACTCAAGTTCCAGTTACGAGGAAGAAGTCTTGTCATACTTACGTTCGCAGGTATCATCTTAAGTCTAGGTATATTCCTACGGTGGAATGGACAATTTGTTCAGATTCCAATATTTCGACCTATCAATTATTGGCTATGGGATATAGGGCACACTTTAAAACCTCATGTATTTGCCGAAACTATTCCAGAACCATTCGCAAATGGAGTGCCACTTCCAGGCTTTGTTTTAACCGCAATCGTTCCATTCTGGGAAGGAGCGAGAACCGCCTGTCGCTATGCAGTCTTTGGAATGTTGGGATTGTCCGTGTTGGCCGGTGTTGCATTAGATACTCTTCCCAAAGCAGTCCGTATTGGTCTAATTGCACTTTGGTTAGTCGAGATACTGCCTTCACCTACTCAAAGCTTACCTGTACCCCTTCAACCACATCCTGCCTACGCTTGGCTTTCACAACAGTCTTTGCAAGATGGCGAAGGGATTATTGATCTGATGTATCCTACCTTGCGGATAAGTGGTGAAATCCTATGGGCCACAACTTTGCATCAGAAGCCAACTGTTTCAGGTTCGGGATCATCCTGGCCATTGCATATTTTCGGGTTGTGGGATTATATGGCAAATTATCACACAGCTTTATCTGATCCTGAAACGGGAAGTATATTCAAATCATATGGAGCACGTTACATTCTGGTGCATATCATCAATGACCGATCACAAGAAATGTGGACGATGGTACAAAATAACCCGGTAATCAAACCAATTACGTGTTTTGATCCACTTCCTACCCCTAATCCATGGCCCTATCCTATCTGCGTAGCAGAGTTGCATGCTGATACACGCTCTATACCACTTATGACGAATAAAGGATGGTTTGGACGGGAGCCATGGGGGAGGTGGGCAGATGGACACAATTCTACAGCCGGATGGATAGCTGAGACGGCACAAGATTATTTCCTCCATTTAACTGCGGCACCATTCTGTGTGCCCGATCGTAAGCAGCATATTTCAATTCGTGTGAATGGTGAGAATTTCGGATCGTTTCGGTGGCGAGATTGTGAGGTACGTAAGGCAACTATACTGATTCCAGCCACAGTAGTTAACACGGGATGGAATGAAGTATCATTGGCTTATGCCTATGCCGCTCGACCGAGTAAAACGACCCATGGTCAAAACCCCGATCCTCGCCTACTGTCAGTTGCTTTCTTAAGACTAGCAGTGGAAGGACAATGCACTTGCCATCGTAATACCATCCCTCCAACGATCAATCCTGCCCGCTAGCAACAAACGCAGTACCGAATGATCGAGATCACTATACCCACGTGTAGCAAGGGTTGCATCGCAGGCAATAGTATTGTGTAGATGCGGCGTTACCGAGCCTGTCCTTTTTGTCAGACTGCAGTAAAGTTGCATCGCAGGCAATAGTATTGTGTAGATGCGGCAAGTCGATCCCAACTGCGGCGACCACACTGATGCCATACGCAGATCCTTGAGCTGTATTGTAACTTTACTGCCCAAAATGTAGCGTTGTGCCGCTTATGTCAAAGGCGTGATCCGGCGCTTACGGGTAAAGCTTGAACCCGATCCCTCACACCCGCGCTACATCATCACCGAACCGCACGTTGGCTACCGCTTCAACGACAATGCAACAGTCGGCGGATAAAACACTGCTCGGTTCACTTCACCCCTTCCACCAACAACATGTGCAACGCCGAATGATCGAGATCACCGTACCCAAGCGCTACCAACGTCTCGTAGCGCCGAATGGTATCGGCCAAGTGTGGCAACTCAACGCCGGCAGTAGCGGCCATTGCCGCCGCCATACGCAGATCCTTAAGCTGCGTCGTGACTTTACCGCCGGGAATGTATTGCCGTGCCGCCATTCGGGCGCCGTGGAGCTGCAACACTTTCGAATCGGCAAAACCACCGGCTAAAGCAGCCCGTAGGACGGCCAGATCAAGACCATACCGTTCGGCCAATACCATCGCTTCAGCAACCGCCTGAATGGTCAGCCCGACGATCAGTTGGTTGATGACTTTGGCTGTGTGACCGGTGCCGGGTGGCCCAACATGGGTCGGTCGTCCCAAGGCATTCAGGATAGGCCACGCACGGGCGACATCGGCTTCAGTCCCACCGACCATAATTGCCAACGTACCATGCGCTGCCCCTTCTGGCCCACCCGAAACCGGTGCATCAACCCAACCAATGCCACGTGCCGCGAACGCTGCTGCATGCGCCTGTGAGTGACGTGGATCGGAGCTGCCCATATCGATCACAAGGTGGCCGGCGTGTAGCCACGGATCGATCTGGGTCAGCACATCGTCAACCGCAGCCGCATCACTTACCATCAGGATGATCGTCTCGGCCTGTGCCGCCTCGCTGAGTGAAGATACCAGCGGAATCCCGGCGGTTAACGTCGGATCGAGGGGGGACCGATTCCACCCCACCACCAACCAACCGGCATTGAGCAGCGTGCGCGCCATCGGACGGCCCATTAAACCAAGGCCGAGTAACGCAATCGTCATAGGTTTGCCTCTGGTGTCATCGTCCGTTCCATCAAACGTCGTAAGCGAACGACCGGATGGTTCGTTTCGTAAGCCACATCCTCCCAGCGAACAATTGTTCCGGCAGCGATTGGGCGCAGGGTACGGAGCCCGTGCGCGAGGCCTATCGGTAACGCACCGGCAGCCACCGAATCCACCGCCGGCATTAGTTTGCCGTACACCGTGTAGCCGCCTTCACCATCGAGCATCTCACCTTCAGCCAGATCGCGTTTGGTAACCGCCACTACATCACCGAGAAACGCCTGTGGGTAACCGGTCGGCTCCTGTCGCAGCCCTACACGTAAGACCGAGATCGGCAATTCGAGACCGATCAGATGGTAGGGCCGATACAATGCACTATAGACGCCACTGGCATCGGTCACAAGACCGTATTCAGCAAAACACCGGCGTACATAGTCGTTGGGGGCGGCAAATACGACGTAAACACCCCAGCGTAGATCGCGAAACACCGGGCGCCCGTCACGTTCGAGTGACGAGACCACTTCGACGGTGCCGGCATGGGTGAGTTGCCCACCGGCCGTTTGTGGACGCAACACGTGCGGTAAATCATCAACACCACACGGTGGAAAGCTGAGACCGTGAGGCTGTGGACGCAAGTGACAGGCATTCGCCACTGCGGCCATCTCGATTGCCGATTTGGTGCCGTCGAGGAACGAGTTGAACATCTGCGGATTCATACCACCGGCTGCAGCCTGTTCGGCACTCAACCCGTAGTATTGCCAGACGGTATCCGGTGTGCTTTGATGGTAATGCGGCAAATAACGTGTCCCTTTTCCGGCGCAGATGACTTCAAAACCACAGGCGCGCGCCCACTCGACCTGTTCGGCAATCAGCGCCGGTTGATCACCGTAAGCCAACGAGTAGATAACTCCGGCTTTGGCAGCACGACGGGCAAGTAGCGGGCCAACCAGTGCATCGGCTTCAACATTGACCATCACAATGTGACGCCCGTGCTCGATAGCCAGCAGACAGTGCGACACACCCGCTGCCGGTACACCGGTTGCTTCAACGACCACATCAAGACCATCGGCAGCGATAAGCGCCGCTGCATCATCACCTACATAGGTTGTGCCACGATCACGTGCATCGCTGAGTGAGAGCGCCGCATATTGCGCCTCTGGCCATCCGGCACGGGCTAACGCCATCCGCGCCCGCTCCGGGGACAAGTCGGCTACACCCAACACGTGCAATCCGGCAACCCGACGCGCCTGTGCCAAAAACATCGTCCCAAATTTACCGGCGCCGATCAAACCAACCCGCAACGGGCGATTCTCGGCGGCCCGACGCGCCAACAGCGAGAGGAGATCATTCATACATTCCTCACCAACTGAGCTAGAATCATCTAAGTTTCATTATTGTACCCGATCAGATTGTGGTACACTGCCAGTATGAAGCGGCAACTTCTCCAACAACTGCGGGCACTCAGCAATCAACGATGGCGCCAATATGCCATCGAAACCCTTGTGCGCACAACCGGCGCCGGTTTGATCTTGGTCTGCTTCGGTCTCATCTTACCGGTGGTTGGTTTGCCAACGTTGCCACGTCCGTTCCTCGGCTGGCTCGTCGTTGGCAGTGTCCTCTTCGGCTGCGTCCGTACCCTTACCTTTCGTTTATCACCCTCTGATGCAGCCCGTCGCCTCGACCGTCGTTTTCGGCTGCACGAAATGCTGAGTACGGCGGTGGAATGGAGCGGTGAACAACAGGGGGTCGCGGGTTACTTGCAGAACCACGCCCAAGAGATGGTAACCCGTATTCAATATTATGTCGATCAAAAACGTCAACCCCTCTGGCCGGATACACTGATGCTCGGTGCCCTCTTGTTGGTAATCGCCGGCTTGCTGGTCTTAGCACCTCCGCCCATCGCATCGGTTGGCGTTGCCGAACCATTACCCGATCTCAACCGGCCCGATCCGGTGGCTCAACCACCACGGCCCGATCCTTCATCGCCAACGGGAAATGAAGCCAGATCGGTGAGCAGTGGCGATCCGCGTGCATTATCGGCGCTAGCCGATGCGTTACGCGATCAGAGTATGACTCGTCCAGCAGCAGAGGCGCTGGATCGGGGTGATATTGCCGGCGCCGCCGAGGCACTTCGCGAATTAGCCGATCAGGTAGGTAATGTATCGCCGGCAGCCCGTGATTCGTTAGGTGAGACGTTGCGAGAAGCGGCGCGTGTGGTCGATCAATCGCTCCCCGACCTTGCCGATCAGTTGCGTGCAACGGCCGATGCGCTGCAATTCGGTGATACGACGGCGGGCGCCGTCGGCCTTGAGGCTCTCGCCGATGCGCTTGAACAAATACCCACCCAAACCCAAATGGCTGCCGAAGGTTCAGGTGGCGGAGCAGGGAATAGTCCCGGTAGTCAGCGTCGTGAACAACCGTTTACACCGCTTGGCCTTGATGGTACGCCGTTAGAGTTGTCAACCAACGGCTCCGGTCAAATCTCGACAACTGGTGATACCAACCGTCCACCAACCGGTACACAGTCGGGTCGGTTGCCGATCCGGTCGAGTAGCACCACCGGTGGTGGTATCGTGCAAACTGCCGACGATCCGCTTCGGATACCTACGGATGTGCGCGATGTGGTTCGCGACTATTTTTCGCCGTAAAACAACACCGACCGAACCGCCGTTATTCACTGAGGCATTTTTGCGCCGGCTTGAGCAGTTGAGCGTACAAGCGCAACGCACCTTGCGCGGTACGCCGATTGTTGGTCACCATCCGAGCCGACGGCAGATGCCGGCGACGGTGTTTACCGATCACCGCCCGTATGTGGCCGGCGACGATCCCCGTTACCTCGATTGGCATGCGTATGCGCGCCAAGAACATTTGTTGGTGCGACTGGGTGAAGTTGAGCAAGATGTCACCGTCAGCGTGATCGTTGATACGTCGCGTAGTATGGCAACCGGTGATCCGCAACGGTTCCGCCTGGCATTGCAATTAGCCGGCGCAATAGGGTATGTGGCCCTTGCCCACGGCGATCAAGTTTCGGTGTTCGCCGGCGATCAGGAGCACCCGATATTTGGGCCGGTGCGTGGGAAGACGCTGTCGACAGTGATGTTTCGTAGCTTACAAGCCCTTTCGCCGGCACCGTCTATCGACGTTGCCCAGATCGCACGACAAACAGCGCGTCGGAATCCGCACGGTGGGTTGGTTCTCCTGATCTCCGATTTATTGACACCGATGCCGGTTGAGGTCTTGGCTCAGCACTTACCTACACCGCGCTGGCAGGTGCAAATCTTGCATCTGTTGAGTCGGGCCGAGCTGGACCCCAATCTCTCCGGGTCGCTCGAACTGGTTGATAGCGAGACCGGAACGCAATTGACCGTTGATCTTGATGATGAGACGTTGGCGGCTTACCGATCGGCTGCCAGTGCATGGCGGACGGCGCTGGCCCAACGCTGCGCACGTCGAGGGATCGACTATGCGCCGGTTATGTGCGATTGGCCGCTCGAACGCCAGATTATTCCGTTTCTCCGTATCCGTCGCTTTTTAGGCTGACGAACAACACGATAGCTATTCATATCGACCCTAGCTTCGGAGCGAGCATGTCGCTGCTAGCACCATTCGGATTACTCGCCCTCTTGACCCTCCCGGTGATTGTTGTGCTCCATATGGTGCGCTCACGCCGGCGGCGGGTCGTTGTCCCGTCACTGCTGTTATGGCAGCAGATCCCGTTACGTCCCTCGACGAGACGTCGGCGACTGCGACTAACGCTGCTATTGCTCCTCCATCTCATTGCCGCCTTGCTGATTGGGTTGGCGTTGGCCCAGCCGCAAATCGTGTTGCCGTGGTTTGGTCCGCATCGGTCAATTGCGATCATTATCGATACCTCGACCAGTATGGCACTCGCCGAAGGTGGAACGACGCGGCTAGAACGAGCACGGCAACGCGCAGCAACGGTGATTGAACAGATGGGATGGCAAGATCGGGTAGTCTTGATTAGCGCCGGCCCAAGTGCTCGCCTGATCGACCATGACAGCGCCGCCGAGCGGTCGCGTTTGCTGACAGCGCTCGCAGGAGTGCGTGTCGAGGGTACCGGTAGTGATGTTGGCGGTGCCCTTACCATTGCCGAGACGTTATTGCTCGATCAGCCCGGTGCGCGAGTGGTGTGGTTGACCGACGGCGCGTTACCACCACCCAACACGATGGACCTACGCCTTCCACTCCAGATTGAAGTACTCGGTACATCCCAACCCAACCGGGCAGTTGTCACGTTGGCGGCCCACCGAGGCTCTGCTGGAGTCTATCTCTATGCGCGGCTAGCTAATTACGGTACGCAATCATTTCGCGGGCCGGTTCGCCTCCTCGCAGATGATCAGCTTACACAAACCGAGACGGTAAGTATTCAACCTAACGCAGCTATCGAGCTGACATGGACATTACCCGGTCCGGCTCAACAGATCCAACTCGAGTTCGCCGGTAATGATGGATTACCGCTCGATGACACTGCTACGGTGAATGTGGATAGTCAACGTCCTGCCAGAGTCACGCTGGTAGCCCAAACAGCATCGGCACTAGTACGGGTGTTACAGGCGATGCCGGATGTAACCCTCACCGTCGTTGACCCGGCAACGTACACCCCCGATCCGACCACCGATGTGACGATATTTATCAACACTGTGCCGACACAATGGCCGGGTGGCGGCGTACTTGTGATTAACCCGCCTGGCAGTGTCTTACTCCCGAACACGGGAACACGCCTCGCCGAACCGGTCGTTACCCTGACCCCTGCCGGTGAGTCGCTGTTGCGTGATGTCAATCTGAGCGGCATTGCTTGGGGACAAATCGGGGTGCTGGAACTACCGGATTGGCTGACCCCGTTGGCCTTGAGCGGGGATACCCCGTTACTGGCGCGTGGACGTTTCGAGCGTAGCGAGATCGCGGTCTGGAATTTTGATCTGAACAATAGCCCGCTGGTCGGTCGGTTAGCGTTTCCTCTGCTCGTGGTGCGGACGGTACGCGATTTAATGCCGCCACCCCTCCCGCCATCACTAACCCTCGGCACACCACTGACCTACAAGTCCGATCTGCGCGCTACCCATTTGGACGTGCAAGCCCCAGATGGTAGCCGGCAGACGTATCCGTTGCAACCGGCAATCCCGATCATTATTGAACCGGAGCAAGTCGGTCTTTATCACCTATACGAATGGGCCGGCACACAACTACTCTCCGAGACGACCATCCCGGTCAACGCCGGCGCAATCGGTGAAGCCGATCCGACTCCACGATTGACCAGTACAACGCTTGGCCCGGTAGCAACAACACCAACCGCGCAGCCGGTAACGGTACCACAACCGTTGTGGTCGTGGCTGCTTATCGCAACCATCATTGTACTCGTGGTTGAATGGTTCTACGTGCAGCGCCGACCATCGGTGGAGGCAAGATGATTTGGCAAGCTCCACACATGTTTTGGCTATTACTCGCGCTACCGGCATTGGTGCTCATCTGGCGCCGTGCCGGACGGCGGCTACCTTGGAGGGTGGTTGGCCTGCGATTAATGATCCTGACCCTGTTGATCGGTGCGCTCGCAAACCCGGTGAGGCAACAGGCTGATACACCGGTTACCGGGCCATTGTTGGTGATCTACGATCAATCGGATAGCCTGACCCCCGCCGGTCAAGCAGCGATCCGGGCCGAGGCTGAAGCAATTGCCACTGCAGCCGGCCCCCAAACACGTTTACTCGCATTTGGGGCGAACGTCGTGGCCGGAAATGAGCGAATGCCTGACGGCGCTGGGAGTGATCTTGCGCATGCGTTACGGACTGCCCGCCAGTTATTGCCGTCAGGTGGGCGAGTAATCTTGATCGGTGATGGGCACAATACAGGGGGTGATGTGCTGGCTGAAGCGCAACGGGCAGCCGCTGCTGGTATCCGCGTCGATGTACGGTTTATCGCACCCCCGGCTACTCCCGAAATCACCGTGACACGCCTCGATGTTCCGGCACTCGTGCGGAGTGGCGAACCGTTTGACATTACCGTCACTACAACCTACCAACCGATTGACGATCCGACGCCAATCGCTGCCGATTTGCGGATTTGGGTTGACGAACAGCTGCTCGGCGAGGAATCGGTGGTCATTCCACCCGGTCAGTACCAATTTACTATCACCCATACCGCAGAGCAGCCAGGTCTACTCAGTCTGCGCACCGAGATCATTCCGACCGGCAACGACACCTTCGCAGCGAACAACGTTGCTGCAGCGACAGCCCTCGTGATGCCGCCACCCCGCATCTTACTGGTCGAAGGGTCTCGTGAAAACGGCGCCGTACTTGGTGCGGCGCTTACTCAGGCAGGGATGGAGGTTGAGCGGGTGTCGGTTAGTGCCGTACCGGTAGCGCTCAACCGTCTCGCAATGTACGACGGGATTGTGTTGGTTGACGTATCGGCGAATCAGCTCTCATTTGAACAGATGATGTCGTTGCGCGAAGTCGTGCGGAGCGAAGGCAAAGGGCTGACGGTCATCGGCGGCAATCAATCGTTTACCCTTGGCAGTTATGCCCGCACGCCGTTGGCCGAAGCGTTGCCTCTCCTGATGGAACCTCCACCACGCCCACAACGCACACCGATTTCGCTCTTGCTGATTATTGACCGTTCGGCCAGTATGAGTGCCTCGTTCGGAGTGAGTAAGTTTGATTTGGCGAAAGAGGCCGCCATTCTTGCCCTCACTGCGCTCCAAGCCGACGACCGCATCGGCATCCTCGCCTTCGACACCGATACGATCTGGACGATACCGTTCCAAACGGTTGGCGAGGGATCGGCCGTTGCCGAATTGCAGACTCGTATTGCCACGATGGCAATTGGCGGTGGCACGAACATCGAACGGGCGCTGGCAATTGGGCTACCGACGCTGGCCGCTGAGCCACACAGTGTACGCCACGCCGTCTTACTGAGCGATGGTCGCAGCTATAGCAACAACTACCCACGCTACCAGCAGTTGGTTGAGACGGCCCGTGCTGCTCAGATTACGCTTTCGACCATTGCCATCGGCACTGACGCCGATACCGATCTCCTCGATCAATTGGCACGTTGGGGGAATGGACGCTACTACTTTGTGCCCGACGCCGCCGATTTACCGCGCATCACGTTGCAAGAGAGTGAAATCGCCGGCTCCGAACTGACCGTCGAACAACCTTCCCCCGTGCGTCTCAACCAGCCGCATCCGCTGGTACGGAACTTCGATCCGAGCACCCTACCGCTCCTCGATGGCTATATCGCGTTACAATCTCGCCCGGAGGCCACCGTAGTCCTGAGTAGTCCGGCGGACGATCCATTGTTGGCCGTCTGGCAATACGGCTTAGGTCGCAGTGTCGCGTGGACGGCCAGTACTGCGGCGCCGTGGGCTACACGTTGGCCGGCTTGGTCTGAGTACGACCGATTTTGGAACCAAGTCGTACAGTACACCATTCCGACCCCTGACAGTGGGCCGCTCCAGGTTTGGGTCGAACCGCTTTCGCGTGGGATTCGGCTGATGGTCGATGCCCAGACTGTCGGTGGGGTACCGATTGATTTAGCGCAGGTGAGTGCACAGATCACGTTCCCTGACCAAAGCAGCCAGCGCATCAGTTTGTTACAAATTGGGCCGGGGCGCTACAGTCGTGATGTGGCACTTGGTGAAGTTGGTCCGTACCAGGTTGTGGTAACCTTATTTGCCGATGGGCAAACACTGCAACGTAGTATCGGCTATGTGCAGGTACCGCCGACCGAATACGCGATCCACGATCCGGCGCAGGGTGTGGAGCGCTTGCGTCAGATTGCTGCAATTACCGGTGGGAGCACCGAGGTCATAGTCATAGACGAAGCATCAGTAGCGATGCCGGCTTCTCCGCAAGAACTCTGGCCGTGGCTGGCTTCACTCGCTCTGGCCTTGTGGGTTGGAGAAATAGCCCTGCGACGTAACCAATTATACGAATGACACAACGATGATCCCTGCTATCAATACGATTATCACGACCGCCATCGCCAAACGCATCTTTCCCGGGGCAGTGGTACTGGTCACCCAACGTGGTCGTGTACTCCACGCTGCGGCTTATGGAACGACAATGTACGATGACCCCGGCACCCAAACGGTAACGCTCGACACCATCTATGATTTAGCCTCGCTTACCAAAATATTCACTGCGATAGCGGCATTACGCCTGCACGATGCCGGAATGTTGCCACTTGATCTACCGGCTCGTTTCTGGTTACCGGAACTGGCGAATGACGCGATCACCGTGCGCCATCTGCTTAGTCACCGGAGTGGACTAGCCGTACAATTGGCACCACTGGCCCGTGTCGGTGCGCATGCGATCAGACGTGCCGTCTATACAGCACCTGCCGTACATCAACCTGGCAGTGTCACCGAATACGCCAATCTCAACACCTTTCTCCTTGGTGAGGTCGTCGCAACCGTCTACGGTGGTCCACTCGAGGCGGTGATTGATGAGCTAGTTTGTGCGCCACTTGGGATGCAGTACACGCGCTTTTGCCCACCATTCGAATGGCGCGGACGGATTGCGCCAACCGAATGGGATTGGGAATGGCGTGGTGGGTTGGTACATGGCGTCGTCCACGACGAAAGTGCGTATACATTGGGAGGAATCGCCGGTCATGCCGGTATGTTTGGTGTTGCTACCGATGTTGTGAGGCTAATCGAACTGTGGTTATGTGAAGGTTCGTGGGAAGGGGTACAGCTCTTACGTCCCGAAACCGTTCTCGCTGCTCGCACACCACAACCTCCGATTGACAATCAGAAGATTAGTGGATTGGGTTGGATGCTACAACGACCGTACATGGGGCCGGCAGTAGCGACTGCATTCGGGCATAGTGGGTTTACCGGGCCGATAATACTTGGCATTCCTACCGCAGACATTGCAGTTGTTGTCCTCTGTAACCGCACGTATCCGCAGCGGACACCGCCACCCCCGCAGCATATTTCGGTGATTGCTGAGGTGGTGCATGCAGTCGTTACGACGCTCGGCTGCGCGATAGCATGAAACGTGGGTATAATACAACTAGAACTGAACGAAACTTCAAGTGAGAGCATTGAAGAGGTAGTAACGATGAGCCGTAAACGGTATCAGCAATGGTTCCGCGTACTGAGTGCAATTATCATCGGTATTCTCGTCTTGGCGCTGGTGGTAACGGCGATAGTACCGTATTAATTGGAAAGAGTGATCTATGCCCTACACGATGCTCTACGACGGTAACTGTCGTCTGTGTCGCAGCCAAGCCTCGCTGGTAGCGGCGTATGATGAGCACCACCAGATCGAGCTGATCGATGCCAGCAGTGCCGAAGCCCGTGCGCGGTTTCCCGAGATTACCCCTGATGAAGCTATGGGGCAACTACACGTCGTTGGCCCCGACGGTACGATCTACCGGGGTGCTGAAGCAGTACGGGAATTATTATTGCAATTACCGGCGTTGCGTGGGTTAGGTGAATTATTGCGTCTGCCCGGCGCACTCACATTGGCGCAGCCCGTCTACGAATTTGTTGCGCGCAATCGCTACTTGTTTGGCGGCAACCCGACGACTTGTGACGACGGCTCATGCCGGTAAGCATCTTTAAATGTTTGGGATAAGAGGTTCCTTGATGGAGCCGTGGAATGTGCCAAACTAACCGTGCGAAAAAATCCCCGATGAGTAAGTCCCATTGAAGCGTTTTGTGATGATGACTCCATAGTTCATCTCCCACACCTGCTAGGGATTCTCCCGGTCCCGGCGCCATTTCATGGGGTTTCGTGCGATATATTCCCTAATGCGATGCAAAGCTTCCTCGGTGTGGATGATGCGTTCGTAATAATTGCGTTGCCACAATCGCCCCCGGAAGGGCGGCCATCCGGATGTTTTGACCCTTCGAATGTATTCCACCGTGACGCGGGATTTGAACGCGCCGACCACATCCCCAATTGTAGGGGCAACCCTTGTGGTTGCCCCATCCTGGGCAGGCACGAGGCCTGCCCCTACGTGTTGGGTTATGACGAGGATGCCGTGGATGTGGTTGGGCATCACAATGAATGCGTCCAATTCTATGTTAGGAAACCGTTCCGGTATTCTCTCCCATTCGGTTACCACCATGCGTCCAACATCATTCAGTCGCATTTCCCCATCCACCACATCGCCAAATAGGCATGCGC